>JADHLS010000356.1 GCA_016780605.1 Reyranella sp. | reverse complement strand
ATCTGCAGCGTGGTCTGGGCGGGGAAGACCAGTGCCAGCGCGGCGAGCTCCGCCGTGCCGAGTCGGCCCACGAACCAGCCGTCGGCGATCAGCACCAGGCTCTGCACCGAGACATTGACGACGTTGGGTGCAGCCAGCGCGAGGATGGTGGGGAGCAGCGGTCCCACCAGCATCGATAGGCGGCGCTGCTCGGGACTCATCCCGTCCAGGCCCGCCGCGTGGTCGAGAAGGCAAGCAGCAGGGAGAACGCGATGATGCCGGTCGCGACACAAGCATAAAGTCCCGACACGCCCCAGCCGAACCGGTCGAGGGCGAGAAGGCTGCCGCCGGCGGCGATGGTGATGCGCGTGAGGTTGGCCGCCACCGGCCAGTACATCTCGCCGGTGCCTTGCGAGGCGAAGTAGAGCGCCATGGCGAGGCCGAAGAAGCCGTAGGCCGGGCCGACGATACTGAGATAGTGGT
This sequence comes from Reyranella sp., assembly GCA_016780605.1. Classification (GTDB taxonomy): domain Bacteria; phylum Pseudomonadota; class Alphaproteobacteria; order Reyranellales; family Reyranellaceae; genus Reyranella. The sequence continues at coordinate 5,590 of JADHLS010000356.1, read as the reverse complement.
GGCCCGAGGCCAGTGCCTTGGGGTCGGCGGTGAACAGGCCAAGCCAGAGGTCGGGCCACAGCGCCACGATCAGGCCGATCAGGGCCGCGATGGCGCCGGCCATGACCGCGCCCGTCCAGGCCACCCGCTGGGCGCGGGCATACTGGCGCGCCCCGATGTTGGTGCCGACCAGTGTCGTCAGCGTGGCGCCGATGCCGAAGCTGATGGGGATCAGCATGTACTCGAGCCGGCTGCCGATGCCGTAGCCCGCCAGGGCGGCGTCGCCCTCGCGGCCGATCAGTCCCGTGACGACCAGGACGGTGCTGTTGGTCAGGATGACGACCAGGCAGGCGATCAGGCCGACTTTAAGGATGTCGCGGAACGCGGCCCACTTGAGACCGCCGGCCGGCCAATGCAGCCGCAGCGCCGCGTTAGGGCCTACCAGCCGGCTCAGCATCCAGACCGCAGCGAAAGCGAAGGAGATCACCGCCGCCAGTGCCGGCCCACGGATGCCAAGCGCCGGCAGGCCGAACCAACCCAATGTCAGTGCACCGGTCAGCGGGATCTGCAGGGCCGCGGTGGCGACCAGCGCATAGCCCGGCGTCTTCATGTCGCCGGTGCCGCGCAGCACCGAGGCCATGGAATTGGCGATCCAGTGGGCGGCGCAACCCAGGAACAGCACGGTGGCGAAGGCCTCGGCGCGATCGAGAGCGGCGCCGCTGCCGCCCAGCGCGCCGTAGATCTGCCGGCCGAAGCCCACGAACACCACGGCGAACAGCACCGACATGCCGAGCGCGATGACAAGCGCGTGGACCGCCGCCGCCTCGGCCGCCCGTCGGTTGCCGGCGCCCAACGCGCGCGCCACCGAGGAGGAGATGCCGCCACCCATGGCACCTGCCGACATCATGCCGAGCGTCATCTGGGTCGGGAAAACCAGGGCCAGGGCCGCGAGATCGACGGTCCCCAGGCTGCCCACGAACCAGCCGTCGGAAATGCTGACCAGGCTCTGCATGGCCACGTTCAGCACGTTGGGGGCGGCGAGGGAGAGAATGGTGGGCACGATCGGCCCAGCCAGCATCATCTGCCGGCGGTCGGCGGGACTCATGCAAGGCTACGTAGCAACGCGCGCCACCGACGACGCGCGAGCTTATCTCATGGTGCCATCAGGCGCGGCCGCACAATGTCAGGATCGTGTCGGCCAGCTGATCCACGGTGCGAATTTCGGCGATTCTATTGATAGGGAGGGAGACGTCGAACCGGTCCTCGAGCGCCATGATCACGTCCATGAGCGTCAGCGAATCGATGGTCGAGCCGTCGGCGATGACGGTGGCACCCGTGATCGCTCTGTCGCCGACCTGATAGGGCAAAAGCTGGTGACGGATCTCGCGCAGGACATCGAGCTGCAGGGAAACGCGTTCCGCCTTGTCGACAACCAGATCAACTGTGCTCTGCAAATCACTCTCCGCCGAATGACGCTGGTGTCATCAGACAGCAATCGGGACTCGGAGGGAAATAACGTTTGGTTACCAAACGTTGCGAAGCTACTCCGCAGCGAGCGGTGTCGGCGCCAGCCAGCGATCGACATCGCGCAGGGCACGTGCACTAAGAGCCTGCTTGCGCTCCTTGCCGCGCAGCGTTCCCTCGATCGGCGGGAACAGGCCGAAGTTGACGTTCATCGGCTGGAAGGTCGTGGCGTCGGCGCCGCCGGTGATGTGCCCGAGCAGGGCGCCCATCGCGGTCGTCGACGGCGGTGCCACCGGCGCAAGACCGAGCCGCTCGGCGGCAGCGAACCGCCCGGTCATCAGGCCGACGGCGGCGCTTTCGACATAACCCTCGCAGCCGGTGATCTGGCCGGCAAAGCGCAGCCGCGGCATGGCCCTGAGCCTGAGCGTGGCGTCGAGCAGGCGGGGGCTGTTCAGGAAGGTGTTGCGGTGCAGCCCGCCCAGCCGCGCGAACTCCGCGCCCTGCAGGCCGGGAATGGTGCGGAACAGCCGCGTCTGCTCGCCGTGCTTCAGCTTGGTCTGGAAGCCCACGATGTTCCACAACGTGCCCAGCGCATTGTCCTGGCGCAGCTGGACGACGGCCCAGGGACGTCGCCCGGTCCGCGGGTCGCGCAGGCCGACCGGCTTCATCGGGCCCCAGCGCAGCGTGTCGGGTCCGCGTGCGGCCATGACCTCGATCGGCAGGCAGCCGTCGAAGTAGGGCGTGCTGGTCTCCCACTCCTTGAACTCGGTCTTCTCGCCCGCGAGCAGGGCCGCGACGAAGGCCTCGTACTCCTCCTTGTTGAGCGGACAGTTGAGGTAGTCCGCGCCGTCGCCGGCCGGGCCGCCCTTGTCGTAGCGCGACTGCTTCCAGGCGATGGAGCGGTCGATGCTCTCGACGTGGACGATCGGCGCGATGGCATCGAAGAAGGCGAGCGACTCCTCGCCGCTCTCGCGGCGAATGGCGTCGGCCAGCGCCGGTGAGGTGAGGGGACCGGTGGCCACGATCACGCTGTCCCACTCGGCGGGCGGCAGGCCCGCCACTTCCTCGCGCTTGAGCTCGACCAGCGGATGGCCAAGCAGCGTCTGCTGCACGGCGGCGGAGAAGCCGTGCCTGTCGACGGCAAGCGCGCCGCCGGCCGGTAGCTTGTGGGCGTCGGCCGCGCGCATGATCAGCGAGCCCGCGCGGCGCATCTCCTCGTGCAGCAGGCCGACCGCGTTGTTGGCGGCATCGTCTGAGCGGAAAGAGTTGGAGCAGACCAGCTCGGCCAGCCCGTCGGTGAGATGCGCTTCGGTGCCGCGCACCGGCCGCATCTCGTGCAGCACCACGGGCATGCCGGCGGACGCGATCTGCCACGCCGCCTCGCAGCCTGCTAGGCCGCCCCCTACGATATGTATCGGCTTGGCGCTTGACGTCATCCTGTTCGACCTGAAAGTTCTGTCGTCCTGAGCGCAGCGAAGGACCTCATCGCCGCTTGCCGAAGGCATGAGATCCTTCGCTTCGCTCAGGATGACAAGCTAATAGATGGGGAAGACCACAATGGCCATCAAGTTTCACAATCCCAAGTCCGTGTCGCTCACGGGCAAGTACAGCCTCGGCGCCGAGGTGCCGCAGGGCGCGCGCTTGTTCTACGCCTCGGGCCAAGTCGGCGTCGATTCCAAAGGAAAGCTGCAGGCCGGCATCGAGAAGCAGGTCGAGCAGGTCTGGAAGAACATCCGCGAGGTGCTGAAGAGCGCCGGCATGACCTTCGCCGATGTCGTCAAGGTCACCGTCTTCCTGACCGACAGTCGTTTCGTCGGGCCGTACCGCGAGGTCCGCGACCGCTTCTTCCCGAATGCGCCGTTCCCGGCCTCAACGCTGCTGATCGTGGCTGGCCTCGCCGACCCCGGCATGCTGGTCGAGGTCGAGGTGGTGGCCGCGAAGTAAGGAGCAAAGTGGCATGCGAAAGACTGCCAGTTGTCTGATCGCTATGTTCGCCTCGTTGGGGGCCGCGCAGGCTGCCGACGAGTTGGTGCCGGCGCCCAAGGGAGCACCGCTGCTGCTTGAGGTCCAGGCGGATGGCGTGCAGATCTACGACTGCGAGGCCAAGGATCAGGGCTTCGCCTGGGTGTTCAAGGCGCCGGAGGCCAACCTGTTCGATAAGCAGAATCGACAGATCGGCACTCACTTCGCCGGACCTTCGTGGAAGATCGGCAACAGTACCGTTGTCGGCGAAGCTGTCAGCCGTGCCGACTCGCCGGCGAGCGGCGCCATTCCCTGGCTGTTGCTCAAGGCGAAGAGCCACGAGGGAACCGGCATATTGTCGACCGTGGCGTTCATTCGCCGGATCAACACCAAGGGCGGCAACGCGCCGGCCGGCGGCTGCGATGCTGCTCACAAAGGCGAGCAAGCGCGCATGCGGTACGACGCGCTCTATCAGTTCTTCGGTGCTGCCAAGTGATCTTTGCGGCTTGACATCAGTTATGCTCAAAAATAGCATAATTGAATGACGCAGTCTCTTAAGGTCGCGCTTGCTCAGCTCAACCCCAAGGTGGGCGACATCGCCGGCAATCTCGCCAAGGTGCGGTCCGCACGCGCCGAAGCGGCGAAGCAGGGCGCCGATCTGGTGCTGACGGCCGAACTCGTCCTCGCAGGCTACTTCCCCGAGGACCTGGTGCTGAAGCCCTCCTTCGTGAAGCGCTGTCACGAAGCCGTCGAGGAACTGCGCGCCGACACCAACGACGGCGGCCCGGCGCTGTTCGTTGCGACGCCGTGGCAGGAGGACGGCAAGCTCTACAACGCCATCATCGCCCTGCACAAAGGCGAGATCGTCGGCAAGCGCTATAAGGTCGACCTGCCAAACTACGGCGTGTTCGACGACAAGCGCGTGTTCGCGCCGGGGCCCATGCCGGGCCCGATGGTGTTCAACGGCGTGCGCATCGGCGTGCCGATCTGCGAGGACGTGTGGACGGCTGACGTCGTCGAATGCATTTCCGAGACCGGTGGCGAGATCCTGCTGGTGCCCAACGCCTCGCCCTACGAGGTCGGCAAGACCGACATGCGCGTCCAGCTCGGCGTCAATCGCGTCATCGAAAGCGGCCTGCCCTTCGCCTACCTGAACCAGGTCGGCGGCCAGGACGAGGTTGTCTACGACGGCGGTTCGTTCGTGCTAGGCGCCGACCGCCAGCTCAAGGCCAAGCTCGCCTCGTTCCGAGAGCAGGTGGCGACCGTCGAGTTCCGTCGCGACGGAACCGGAACGGGAGATGGGGGCTGGGAGTGCCTGCCCGGACCGATCGCGCCCGAACTCAGCGAGCTGGAATCGATCTACCAGGCGATGATGCTGGGCCTGCGCGACTACGTGAACAAGACCGGCTTTCCGTCGGTGGTGATCGGCTTGTCGGGCGGCGTTGACTCGGCGCTGACCGCCGCGGTCGCGGCCGATGCGCTCGGCCCCGAACGCGTGCACACGATCATGATGCCGTCGCCCTACACCAGTCGGGAATCGCTGGAGGATGCCAAGGCCTGCGCCGAGGCGATCGACGTGCGCTACGACATCGTCGGCATCGAGCCGGCGATGGAGGCCTTTCGCGGCATGACGCGGCCGCTGTTCGGCAACCGCAAAGAGGACGTCACCGAGGAGAACATCCAGAGCCGCGCCCGCGGCGTCGTCCTGATGGCGGTCTCCAACAAGCTCGGCGGCATGGTCGTCACGACCGGCAACAAGTCGGAGATGGCGGTGGGTTATGCCACGCTCTATGGTGACATGTGCGGCGGCTACAACGTCCTGAAGGACGTCTACAAGACGACGGTGTTCGAGCTCTGCCGCTGGCGCAACGCGCATCTGCCGGACGGCGCGCTCGGCCGCGCGGGCCGGGTGATTCCCGAGCGCATCATCGACAAGCCGCCGTCGGCCGAGTTGCGAGCCGACCAGAAGGATTCAGATTCCCTGCCGCCTTATCCGGTCCTCGACGCCATCCTCCGGGGATTGATCGAGCGCGACCTGTCGGCCGAGGAGCTGGCGGCGGAGGGCCACGACATCGCCACCGTCAATCGGGTGTGGCGCCTGCTCGAAGGCGCGGAGTACACGCGCCGTCAGGCGCCGCCCGGTGTGAAGATCACCTCGCGCATCATCAGCCGGGAACGGCGCTAT
>JADHLS010000355.1 GCA_016780605.1 Reyranella sp. | reverse complement strand
CGAGGACCCGCCGCTCATCATGGTCGCGGTGAACAAGCGGCCGGACGGGCGCATCAAGGACACCTGGACCAACATCCAGCGCACCGGCGAGTTCGTGCTGAATCTCGCCGACGAGCCGCTGGCGCGGGCCATGCACGATTCGAGCGGCGATTTTCCGCCCGATATCGGCGAGCCCGATTATCTCGGCCTGAAGCTGGCACCCTCGGTCGACGTCAAGCCGCCGCGGCTGGCCGACGCGCCGTGGTCGATGGAATGCAAGACCTGGCAGGTGCTCAACGTCAAGGACGACCGCCAGCTGATCATCGGTGAGGGCCTGCGCTTCCATGTCCGCGACAAGCTCTGGGATCCCAAGGCCATGCGCGTGCACATGGACAAGTACCATCCGATCGGCCGCATGTTCGCCGACCGCTATTGCCGGACCGACGATCGCGTGGTCTTCCCGGCGGCCGAGGGGCCGAAGAAGCAGGCCGCAGCCGACTGACGCAGGTCGCCCGCGCTGTGACGAAGCGGCTGGGCAAGACGGGCTTCTTGCTGCTACAGTTCGCCGAGGGGGCGCTTGTCACGCAGGGTGGCGCATGACATCGCTGGCTCCGCTTGTCTTCCTGGTCGATGTCGACAACACGCTGGTCGACAACGATGCGATCCAGCAGGACCTGAAAGACCATATCGAGCAGGTCTACGGCGTTGCGTCGCGCGATCGCTACTGGAAGATCCTGGAGGATCTCTTCGTCGAGCTGGGCTACCGCGACTATATCGGCGCGCTGAACCGGTATCGCAGCGAGCATCCGTTCGACGTCGAGCTGCTGTCGATGTCGCATTTCCTGATGGACTATCCCTTCGCCGATCGCCTTTATCCCAAGGCACTGGACGTGCTGCAGCGCCTGCGCGGTCTCGCGCCGACAGTGATCTTGTCCGACGGCGACGTCGTGTTCCAGCCGCGCAAGGTCGAGCACGCCGGGATCGCCGACGCGGTGGCGGGGCATGTGCTGATCTATATCCACAAGGAGGAGGCGCTGGCCGACGTGGAACGGCGCTACCCGGCCAGGCGTTACGTGCTCGTCGACGACAAGTTGCGCATCCTCGACGCCGTCAAGAAGGTGTGGGGCGACCGCGTGACGACTGTGTTTCCACGCCAGGGCCAATATGCCCACGATCCGAAGGTCATCGCCGCCTTGCCGAAGCCCGACGTGACGATCGAGCGCATCGGTGATCTTCTCGACCTCGACCTGCCGTCGCTGTTGGCGACGGAACCGTCCCTGCGTACAGCCTGAAGGGTGACGCCATGCAAGCAACCAGGACGCTACACGATCTCGGACAGAGCCTGTGGCTCGACAACATCACGCGCGAGCTGCTGAACAGCGGCACGCTCAAGCGCTACATCGACGAATTGTCGGTGACGGGGCTGACCTCGAACCCCACGATCTTCGACCAGGCGATCAGCAAGAGCTCGACCTACGACGCTGACATCGCCGGCAAGGCGCCGCGCGCCAAGTCGCACGAGGACCTGTTCTTCGAGCTGGCGCTGGCCGATCTCACTCGCGCCGCCGATCTGTTCCATCCGGTGTTCGCCCGCACCGACGGTGTGGACGGCTGGGTGTCGCTCGAAGTCTCGCCGCTCCTGGCGCACGACACCAACAGCACGCTGGCCGCCGCGCGCGACCTGCACGGCCGCGCCGGCAGGCCCAATCTCTTCATCAAGATTCCCGGCACGCCGGAAGGCCTGCCCGCCATCGAGGCGGCGATCTTCGCCGGCGTCCCGGTCAACGTCACCCTGCTGTTCTCGCGCGAGCAGTACGTGGCCGCGGCCGAGGCCTATCTGCGCGGCGTCGAGCGACGCATCGCCGCCAACATGAACCCGGCCGTCGCCTCGGTCGCCTCGATCTTCGTCAGCCGCTGGGACGTCGCGGTCGCCGGCAAGGTCCCGGCCGAGCTCACCAACCGGCTGGGCATCGCGATCGGCCAGCGCACCTATAAGGCCTATCGCGAGATGCTGGCTTCATCGCGGTTCCAGCGCGCCGCCAACGCCGGCGCTCGCGCCCAGCGCCTGTTGTGGGCCAGCACCGGCACAAAGGACCCCAAGGCGTCCGACATCCTCTACGTCAAGTCGCTGGCCTCGCCCTTCACCGTCAACACCATGCCCGAAGGCACGCTGAAGGCCTTCGCCGACCATGGCGAGCTTTCAGGCGAGATGGCGCCCGACGGCGGCGACTGCGAGACCGTGCTGGGGAGCTTCGCCAAGGCCGGCGTCGATGTCGATGCGCTGGCCAAGCGCCTGCAGGACGAGGGGGCTGCCTCGTTCGTGAAGTCTTGGAACGACCTGATGGGCGTCATCAAGGCCAAGAGCACGGAAATGCGCAAGGCGAGCTGACGCCAGCTTATCAAGGTGAGGATCGATCGATGAACGTAGCGCCGTTGCGCAAGCGGCCCGCCTGGGCCGCGCTCGAGCAGCATCACAAGAAGATGCGGGACGTGCATCTGCGCCAGCTTTTCGCCGACGATGCCGGGCGCGGCGAGAAGATGACGGCCGAGGCGGCCGGGATCTATCTCGACTACTCCAAGAACCGCATCACCGACGAGACGCTCGGCCTGCTGCTGCAGCTTGCCGAGCAGTCTGGGCTGCGCGCGCACATCGACGCCATGTTCCGGGGCGACAAGATCAACGTCTCCGAGAAGCGTGCGGTGCTGCACGTGGCGTTGCGAGCGCCGAAGGGCGCCACGATCCTGCACGACGGCAAGAACGTGGTGCCGGACGTCCATGCCGTGCTCGACAAGATGGCGCCCTTCGCCGAGCGGGTGCGCAACGGTGAGTGGAAGGGCCACACCGGCAAGCGCATCCGCAACGTCATCAACATCGGCATCGGCGGTTCCGACCTCGGCCCGGTCATGGCCTACGAGGCGCTGCGCCACTACAGCGAGCGGACCATGACCTTCCGCTTCGTTTCGAACGTCGACGGCACCGACTTCGCCGAGGCGGTGCACGGGGCCGACCCGGCGGAAACGCTGTTCATCGTCTCGTCCAAGACCTTCACCACGCTCGAGACCATGACCAATGCGCACACCGCGCGCGACTGGCTGCTGGCCGGATTGAAGGATCAGGCCGCCACGGCGAAGCACTTCGTCGCGGTCTCGACCAATGCCGCCGAGGTCGCGAAGTTCGGCATCGACACGACCAACATGTTCGGCTTCTGGGACTGGGTTGGCGGCCGCTATTCGATGGATTCGGCCATCGGCCTCTCGACCATGATCGCCATCGGGCCCGCCAATTTTCGCGCCATGCTCGATGGCTTCCACGAGATGGACGAGCACTTCCGCAGCGCGCCGTTCGAGCGCAACCTGCCGGCGCTGATGGGTCTGCTGGCCGTCTGGTACAACGACTTCTTCGGCGCCCAGACCGTCGGGGTGATGCCCTACGAGCAGTACCTCAAGCGCTTCCCGGCGTACCTGCAGCAGCTCACCATGGAGAGCAACGGCAAGCACGTGACTCTGGACGGCGTGCATGTCGACTACAACACCGGCCCGATCTATTGGGGCGAGCCGGGGACCAACGGCCAGCATTCCTTCTACCAGCTCATCCACCAGGGCACGCGGCTGATCCCGTGCGACTTCATCGCCTTCGCCCACACGCTCAATCCGCTCGGCCGCCATCACGACATGCTGCTGGCCAACGTCTTCGCCCAGGCCGAGGCGCTGGCCTTCGGCAAGACCGCCGAGCAGGTCAAGGCGGAGGGCACGCCCGACTGGCTGGTGCCGCACCGGTTGTTCGAGGGCAACCGCCCGTCGAACGTCATCCTGCTCGACAAGCTCACGCCTGCCGCGCTGGGCAAGCTGGTCGCGCTCTACGAGCACAGCGTCTTCACCCAGGGCACGATCTGGCAGATCGATTCCTTCGATCAGTGGGGTGTCGAGCTGGGCAAGGAGCTGGCCCAGCGCATCATCCCCGAGTTCGAGGATGCAAAGGAGCCAAAGCTCGCGCATGACAGCTCGACCAACGCCCTGATCCGCCGCTACCGAAAGATGAAGGGATCCGGGTGATGCCGCGCGGTTACGACCGGCCACTCTACGTCCAACCGTTTGACCATCGCGGGTCGTTCCAGTCCGGGCTGTTCGGCTGGAAACCGCCGCTGAGCGCAGACCAGACGGCCGAGATCGCTGCTTCCAAACGCATCATCTACGACGGCTTTCTCGGCGCGCTCGCCGGCGGTGCACCGAAGACTAAGTCGGCGATCCTGGTCGACGAGCAGTTCGGTGCGGCGATCCTGCGCGACGCCAAGGGCGCTGGTGTCGTCACGGCCTGTCCGGCGGAGAAGAGCGGCCAGGAGGAGTTCGACTTCGAGTACGGCGACGATTTTGCCCGCCATATCGAGGCCTTCGACCCGACCTTCTGCAAGGTGCTGGTGCGTTACAATCCCGAGGCTGACCGCGGGCTCAACCAGCGGCAGGCGGCCCGGCTGAAGCGCCTCTCTGACTACCTGGCGGGCGCCAACCGCAGCTACTTCATGTTCGAGCTGCTGGTCCCGGCGGAAAAGGCCCAGCTCGACGCGCTGAAGGGCGACAAGAAGGCCTACGATCTGCAGGTCCGGCCGCGCCTGATGGTGCAGGCGATCCGCGAATTGCAGCAGGCGGGCGTTGAGCCCGATCTCTGGAAGATCGAGGGCCTCGATCGCCGCGAGGATTGCGAGGCGGTGGTGGCGGCGGCCCGCTCCGGCGGGCGCGACCATGTCGGCTGCATCGTGCTCGGCCGCGGCGAGAACGATCAGAAGGTACGGGAGTGGCTCGGCATCGCGCGCAAGGTGCCGGGCTTCATCGGCTTTGCCGTCGGTCGCACCGTTTTCTGGCAGCCGCTTGTCGACTGGAAGGCCGACAAGGCGACGCGCGAGCAGGCGGTCGCGCGCATCGCCGCCCGCTACCGCGAGTTCGTCGATCTCTACGAGGAGGGCTGACGATGCAATTGGGAATGATCGGCCTTGGCCGCATGGGAGCCAACATGGTGCGCCGCCTGTTGAAGGGCGGACATGAATGCGTGGTGTTTGATATGTCGCTCAAGGCGGTGGCCGAGCTGGTCAAGGAGAAGGCCGTTGGCGCCGGCTCCCTGGCGGAATTCACCAAGACGCTCAGCAAGCCGCGCGCGGTCTGGCTGATGGTGCCGGCCGGCGTTGTCGACAAGACCATCGCCGATCTGCTGCCGCATCTAGAGCCTGGCGACATCCTGATCGATGGCGGCAACTCCTATTATATAGACGACATCCGCCGCGCGACGGAGCTCGCCCCCAAGTCCATCCACTATGTCGATGTCGGCACCAGCGGCGGCGTCTGGGGGCTCGAGCGCGGCTACTGCATGATGGTCGGCGGCGAGACCGAGACGGTGAAGCGCCTTGAGCCGATCTTCGGGACCCTGGCGCCCGGCCGCGGCGACATCGCGCGCACGCCGGGCCGCGAGAAAGCGGGCGGCACTGCCGAGCAGGGCTGGCTGCATTGCGGGCCCAATGGGGCCGGCCATTTCGTCAAGATGGTGCACAACGGCATCGAGTACGGCGTCATGGCGGCCTATGCCGAGGGCATGGCGGTGCTCAAGGCGGCCAACATCGGCAAGCGCGCCCACAAGGTCGACGCCGAGACCACGCCGCTGCGCGATCCCGAGCATTACCAGTACGATCTGAACCTGCCTGACATTGCCGAGCTGTGGCGGCGCGGCAGTGTCATCGCTTCGTGGCTGCTCGACCTGCAGGCCGCGGCGCTGATCCAGGATCCGGAGCTGGCGAAGTTCGCCGGCCGCGTCTCCGATTCCGGCGAGGGCCGCTGGACCATCAAGGCGGCGATCGACGAGGGCGTGCCGGCGCATGTCCTGTCGTCGGCGCTCTACGAGCGGTTCAGCTCGCGCGGCGAGGCCGATTTCGCCGACAAGCTCCTGTCGGCCATGCGCTACGAGTTCGGCGGCCATATCGAGAAGAAAGCGGGATCTTGAATCTTCCGGACCGCGCGGTCCGGTCGCGTCAGACGCGACCCCACCGCGCGGTCCGGAAGAGAAGAGGGAGTACCATGACGCAGCAGGACCTCG
>JADHLS010000354.1 GCA_016780605.1 Reyranella sp. | reverse complement strand
AATCGACGCCGATGTTGCGAGCCCTCCCATGCGCGTCTTGATCGTCCAGGACAGTGATGTCTATGGCCAGCTGCTGGCCGATCGTCTGGGCCGGGCAGGCTTCGAGGCCGATGTTTGCCAGACCGTCGCCGCGGGACGAGAGGCGCTTGGCAAGATCGAATACCTCGCCCTGTTGGTCGATCTTGCTCTCCCGGACGACAACGGCATGGCGCTGGTCCGCGAGCTGCGTTCCACCGGAAGCAAGATCCCGATCATCGTCATGACGACCCGCAATGGTCTCGATGACCGCCTCGCCAGCCTCCATGGGGGCGCCGACGACTACGTCGTCAAGCCTTTCTACTTCGACGAGCTCCTGGCGCGGCTTCATGCCCTTCTCCGTCGCTCTGCTCAGTCGCCGGGAACCGTGCTTCGCGCGGGAAACGTCGAGCTCGACGTCGATGGGCGCATCCTGCGGATCCACGGAGACTTGACCGTCATCGGTGCGAGGGAGCTCGAACTGCTCGAGCTGCTGGTGCGCATGGTCGGGCGGACGGTCACCCGCGACCAACTGACGACTGGCCTGTTCGGCCGTCAGGGCGAGCAGGGCTCCAACGCGGTGGATGTCTACATCCATCGCCTTCGCAAGGTGCTTGAGGACGCCGAGGCAACCGTTGCGATCGAGACTGTCCGTGGTGTTGGTTATCTCATGACAGAGCGAGGACAGGAAATGACGCCGATCGCGCGCAAGGCCGAACCGTGAGACATCTTGGACGGATCCTGGCGTGGATCGGCTCGGCAGTCCGCCACCGGCCACTCATTGCATTGGCGGTGCTCGTCATCGCTGCAGCCGGCGGCTACTACCTCTGGCCGTTCGGCTCCAATGCCCCTCCAGCCCGCAAGCCTGGCGTGGACCGCGCCGCGGCGGCTCCCGACAAGGCCGAGCTCGAGCTCACGGCGTCCCAGGTCACCGCCCTTTCGATCGCGCCGGCCGGGGAAGCGACCTTCGAACAGAGCCGCAGCGCCGTCGGCAGCATCGATTTCGATCAGAATACGCTCGTGCAGGTGTTCACGCCCTATCAGGGCCGCATCATCGCCGTGAACGTCAACGTCGGCGATCGAGTCGAACGCGGCCAGGTCGTGTTCTCCGTCGACAGCCCCGACCTCTTGCAGGCGTCGTCGACGCTGATCTCCGCCGCGGGCGTGCTGAACCTGCAGAATCGCAACGTGAAGCGTTTGACGGAAACACTGCGGGGCGGTGGCGGCGCGCAAAAGGACGTCGACCAGGCGATGTCCGATCAGCAGGCGGCCGAGGGCGCCTTGCGCGCGGCGCGGAACGTCATGCGCATCTACGGCAAGACCGACGAGGAGGTGGAGCGAATCGTTTCGGATAGACGCGCCGACTCCACATTGTTGGTGCGCAGCTCGATCACCGGTTATGTCACGGCGCGCAGCGCCGCGCCGGGCCTGTTCGTCCAGCCCGGAAACGCGCCCGCGCCGCTGACGCTGGCCGATACGGCGACGATGTGGATGATCGCCAACGTCCCCGAGGCGGACAGCTCTCTCATCCGTCCCGGCCAGGCGGTCGTCGCGCGCGTCTCGGCCCTGCCGGGCCGAACCTTCACGGGAACGGTGAGCGTGGTGGGTGCCAATGTCGACCCGCAGACGCGCCGCATCGTCGTGCGGACGGTGATCGCCGATCCCGACAGGCTGCTGCGGGCCGGCATGTTCGCCGACTTCACGATTCGCCTCGGCGAGCCGCTGCGCGCCCTCGCTGTGCCGGCGAACGCCGTCGTGCGCGAGGGCGACGGCAGCATGACGGTCTGGCTGACGGCCGATCGCCGGCGTTTCGAGAAACGCAAGATTCGCACCGGCCTCAGCCAGAACGGCTCTGTGCAGGTGCTGGAGGGGCTGCGTCCGGGTGAGCTGGTCGTCACCGACGGCGCGCTCTTTCTGACCAACAAGCTCGTCGGCGGCGCCGCCGACTGACGCCGCGCAGGAAGAGTTCATCGTGCTGAAAGCCATTCTCGAATTCGGATTGACCCGGCGCCCGATCGTGGTGCTCGCCGTCCTGGTCTTCATCGGCGCCGGCGTGTTCGCGTTCACGCGCCTCAACATCGAGGCCTATCCCAATCCCGCGCCGGTCATCCTGGAGATCACGGCGCAGGCGCCGGGCCTGTCGGCCGAGGAGATGGAGAAGTACTACACGATCCCCATGGAGATCGCGCTCTATCCGACTCCTGGCGTCGTGAATATTCGCTCGACCTCTTTCTACGGGCTGAGCTTTGTTCGGGTCACCTTCAAGTACGGCACGGACTATCACACCGCCTACAGCCAGGCGGCGGTCTCTCTGCAGCAGGGGGTCAACCTGCCGGGCACGCAGGTGCCGCAGATCCAGCAATCGAGCCTGGTCGGAGAGATCGTACGATACCAGGTCGTCGGCCCACCCTTCTTCGGTCTCACCAACCTGCGCACGGTCCAGGATTGGATCGTGGCGCGGCGGCTGCTCACCATTCCCGGCGTCGTGCAGATCAACAGCTGGGGCGGCACGACCAAGCAGTTCGACGTCAATGTCGATCAGACCAAGCTCGAAGCCTACAACGTCACCGTGCCGCAGATCGTGACGGCGCTGGGCAATGCCAACGTCAATGTCGGCGGCCGCGAGATCAGCATCGGCCAGCAGGGTGTCAATATCCGCGGTGTCGGCCTGATCGACGACGGCGGCAACGAGAACTTGCTGCTCGGCCGGCGCACGACGGACATCGAGAATATCGTGCTCGGGCAGTTCAACGGCGTGCCCGTGCTGGTGAAGGACGTCGCTACCGTCGAAGTCGGCTACGTCCCGCGGCTCGGCATCGCCGGCCGCGACCATCAGCCCGACATCGCCGCCGCCATCGTGGTCATGGGCCGGACGCAACATACCAACGAGGTGCTGCCGCTCGTCGAAGCCGAGATCGAGAAGATCAACAAGGACGGCTCGTTGCCGCCGGGCGTCAAGGTGGTGCCCTACTACGACCGCAGCACGCTGGTCGATGTGACGACGCATACCGTGATGCATAATCTCGTGTTCGGCTGCCTGCTGGTGTTTCTCGTGCAGTGGATCTTCATCGGCGATCTGCGCAGCGCCATCATCGTCGGCGTCAACATCCCGTTCGCATTGTTCTTTGCCGTCATGATCATGGTGGCGCGCGGCGAGGATGCCAACCTGCTGTCCGTCGGCGCCGTCGACTTCGGCATCATCATCGATTCGGCCGTGATCCTGGTCGAGAACATCTTTCGCAACTTCCAGAGCACGCCGGGGCAGCGACAGCGACTGCTTCAGCATCTGAGCGAAGGCCTTTGGGGGCCCGATCCCACCTCGACGACCAGCGGGCGCAGCAGCGCGAGGCTGTGGAACCAGCGGCTGCGGCTGATCTTCATCAGCGCCTTGCAGGTCGATCGTGCGGTTTTCTTCACGGCGATCATCACCGTCACGGCCTTCTTGCCGTTGTTCACCATGACCGGCGTCGAAGGACAGATCTTCGGCCCGATGGCGCGCACTTATGCCTACGCCCTCGCCGGTGCGCTGCTGGCGACGTTCACGGTGACGCCCGTCCTCGCCTCGATCGTGCTGCCGCAGCAGGTCGAGGAGGTCGAGACCGTGTTCGTTCGCGCCATCCGCCAGACCTACACGCCGATGCTGCGCTGGGCATTGGGCCGCGTTGCCGTCGCCATCGCTATCGGTGTGATCTTCCTCGCCGGCAGCGGCTTCCTCGCCACTCGGCTGGGCAGCGAATTCCTGCCGGCCCTGGAGGAAGGCAACTTCTGGATACGCGCCTCGATGCCGCCGACGATCAGCCTCGATGCGGGCGAGGCGGCGACCAACAAGATGCGCGACATCATGCTGCGCCATCCCGAGATCATCACCGTCGTGTCGCAGCATGGCCGGCCCGACAACGGCAGCGATGCCTCGCCCTTCTCCAACGTCGAGCTGTTCGCGCCGCTGAAGCCGTTCGACCAGTGGCCGGCCGGTCTCAGCAAGGAGAAGCTGACCGACATCCTGCAGAAGGAGTTTGAGGAGGAGCTGCCCGGGATCGGCTTCAACTTCTCCCAGTACATCCAGGACAACGTGCAGGAGGCGCTGTCCGGCGTTAAGGGGGCGAACTCGATCAAGATCGTCGGCCCCGATCTGGTCACGCTGCAGGAGATCGCCGAAAAGGTAATGGCGGAGGTGAGCAAGGTGCCGGGTGTCGCCGACCTCGGCCTGTTCCGCGTGCTCGGCCAGCCCAATCTCAACATCCGCACCGATCGCGAGCGCGCCGCCCGCTACGGCCTGAACACCGGCGACGTCAATACGCTGGTCCAGGCCGCGCTCGGCGGCACGACGGCGACAACCGTGCTCGAGGGCGACCGGCAGTTCGCCGTCGCCGTCCGCCTGCGACCGCGCTTTCGCGACACGATCGACGCAATCCGCGACGTCAAGGTCGGCTATGCGACGTCGGGCGGCCCCAACGCCTACGTGCCGTTGACTGAGCTCGCCAGCGTGTCCCTCGATACCGGCGCCTCTTTCATCTACCGCGAGCGCAGCGAACGCTACATCCCCATCAAGTTCAGCATCCGCGGCCGCGACCTCGGCAGCACGGTCGCCGAAGCGCAGGATCGGATTGCCGCCACCATCAAGCTGCCGCCCGGCTACCGCATCCTGTGGTCCGGCGAGTTCGAGAACCTGCAGCAGGCGGCGGCGCGCCTGGCGATCATCATTCCCATCACCTTCGTGCTGATCCTCGTGCTGCTCTACGGCTTGTTCAACACCATGCGGGACAGCCTGGTGGCGATGGCCGGCATTCCCTTCGCGGTCGGCGGCGGCGTCATCGCCCTCTACGTGACCGGCGAGGATTTCAGCGTCTCCGCCGCCATCGGCTTCATCTCCCTTGCCGGCGTCGCCGTGATGGACGGCATCCTCAACATCACCTACTTCCGCGAGCTGCTGAACCGCGGCCAGTCCTTCAGCGAGGCGATCTTCAATGGCGCCGAGCAGCGCATGCGCCCGCTGCTCATGACCGCTTTGTCGGCCGGCGTCGGCTTGCTGCCGGCGGCGATGTCCCAAGGCATCGGCAGCCAGGTGCAGCGCCCGCTCGCCACCGTGGTGGTGGGCGGCATGCTGCTCGGGCCTGTCCTGCTCCTGGTCGTCGGTCCCGCCCTGCGCCACGCCTTCCTTCGCGAGTACGAGCACAGCCCGGAGCGCATGCCGGCGGATGCCAGGGACGAGGAAGGTGGTGGGCAATGACGGTTGTTCCAAAGCCTGCGGGAAGGCTGGCCGTGGCGGTCCTGTCCGCAACCCTGGCCACAACGCTGGCCGCCTGCACGGTCGGCCCCGATTTCGTGCGTCCCGACCCGCCGACGGACAAGACCTACCTGGCGGGTCCGCCCCTCGAGGAGACGGCCGTCGTTCCCGATGTTTTGGGCGGGGAGGGTCAGCGTTTCATCGCCAATCTCGATATCCCGGCGCAATGGTGGCAGCTCTACGAATCGCGGCCGCTCAACGACCTGGTCGAGCGCGCCTTCAGGGCCAACCCGGACATCCAGTCGGCGATCCAGGCGCTCAAGGCGGCGCAACAGACGGCGCGGGCGCAGCGCGCGGCCCTGTTTCCCGTGGTCGGCATCACCGGATCGGGCTCGCAAAACTCGGTGTCGCAGTCGCTGTCGGCGCCGACATCGCAGAACACCTTCATCTTCGGTCTGTTCACCGGTCTGCTCAACATCAACTATCTGCTCGATTTGTGGGGCGGCACGCGCCGGTCGGCCGAATCGGCCGAGGCGCAGGCCGAGGCGCAATGCTTCGTGCTGGAAGCGGCGTACCTGACGCTGTCGTCGAACGTCGTCGTGGCGGCGGTGACGGAAGCGGCGCTGCGGGCGCAGATCGCCGTGACCGAGCGGACGATCCAGGTTCAGCGCGAATCGCTGGCGCTGTTCGAGCGGCGGCTGGCGATCGGCCAGGGCGCGCTGGCCGACGTGGCGACGCAGCGCGCGGCGCTGGCCCAGAGCGAGGCCGCCTTGCCGCCGCTGCGCAACCAGCTCAGCCAGCAACGCCATCTGCTGGCC
>JADHLS010000353.1 GCA_016780605.1 Reyranella sp. | reverse complement strand
CGTGTTCGGCGCCGTCGGCGCGATGAAGGCGCGACTGCTGTCGGGCGAGCCGGCCGATCTCCTGATCCTGAGCCGCGCCCTGATCGACGAGCTTGCCCATGTCGGCCGCATCGCGGCCGCCTCGATCAGCGACATCGGCGCGGTACCGACTTCGGTCGCTGTGCGCGACGGTGATGCCCAGCCCGCCGTCGGCAGCGTCGAGGAGCTGCGGGCCGCTCTCAGTGGCGCAGACGAGATCCACCTTCCCGATCCCGAACTCTCCACGGCCGGCATCCATTTCGCCAGGGTGCTGCAGCGACTCGGGCTGCGGGACGAGCTCGCCGATCGCCTGCGCCCGGCCCCCAACGGCGCCACGGCCATGAAAGCGCTTGCCGGCTCCAAAGCCCGCACCGCGATCGGTTGCACGCAGGCGACGGAGATCCTGTCGACGGTGGGCATCGCCCTCGTCGCCGACCTGCCGGCGGGCTGCGACCTCGCCACGACCTACACCTGCGGCGTCACCAGCCACTCGGCGGCCCCGCGGGAAGCGGCGGCGCTGGTCGGCCTCCTCACCGACGATGCCAATCGCGAGGCACGTCGACGCTTGGGCTTCGTCTGATAAACTCCGGCAACCAACGCACAAGGGTAACAACATGGCCGTCGTCGAAACCGAACGTCACGGGCAGGTGCTCGTAGTCCGCATGAACCGGCCCGATCGGCTGAATGCGCTGAACACCGAGATGCGCTCCGAGCTGGCGAAGATCTGGACCGATTTCCGCCACAGCAAGGAGCTCGAGGTGGCGATCTTCACCGGCACCGGCCGCGGCTTCTGTGCCGGCGAGGACATGAAGGAGTCGCTGCAGAAGGGCGTGGCGGGCGGCGAGCGGCCCAAGCAGGAAGATCCCTTCATGACCGGCGCGCTGGAAAAGCCAGTGATCGCCGCGGTCAACGGCTTCGCCATGGGTGGCGGCTTCATGCTGGTCGAGCGCACCGATCTCCGGCTGGCGGTGCGCGAGGCGATCTTCGAGGTCTCCGAGGCCAAGCGCTGGCTGCTCGGCGGCTACAATCACGGCCACATCGCCAACGTGCCCTACCCCATCGCCATGGAGATGGCGCTGGGCTTCCGCTTCACCGCGCAGCGCTTCTACGAGATCGGCTTCCTCAATCGCCTGGTCGATGCCGGCGATCTGATGCCCGAGGCGCTCAAGATGGCCGAGCACCTCCTGACCCTGCCGCCGGCCTCGCGCGTCAACACCGTGCACATGATGCGCCAGATGCGGCCCGCACCCGGCCCCGACATGCAGAAGCTCGCCGCCGCCTTGCACGAGCACGGCGCCAAGAGCGACCTCATGGAATCGCGCGCCGCCTTTGCGGAGAAGCGCAAGCCCAACTTCAAGGGCTGGAACGATCCCGAGGACCGTTATCGGCTGCCGACACTCAATTCCGTGAAGTGACGTACCACCGCTAAAGAAGCCATTCGGCCAGAGTGCTCGGCGAATGGATAGCAACGCCGGCAAGGCGACGCCTGTAGAACCGGCCGAAATGCCTGCGATCGCCGGTGACCAGCGCGTCGCATGACATACGCGCGGCGGCGGCGACAACGGGCCGGTCCTTTTCGGGCAGTGCTGAAAGAGCCGACACCGACTCCGGATCGGCTTGCAGCGGGGCCACCTCAAGTCGATCGAGCAAAACAGCTAGTGCAGGCAATCCGTGCGGTCCTTTCGCGGCGAGATTTCGGCGTGCTTCCTCGGCGACATATCCGTCGGCACACAGAACGTGGCCGTCGGCCATGAGCAGGTCCAGGAACCTGCGGACGAAACCGTCGGATCTTGCCGCCGAGAACAACACATTGGCGTCGAGAAAAATCCGCACCTTCAGCTTGAGCGGCGCGATGCTTTACGCTTGCGCCGCAGAACTTCGCCGAGTTCGGCTTCAGCAGCCTCGAACTCGGCGATGCGTACGTCGCTGTACATCTCGACTGGCAACGTCACGGCCGGCCGCAACAACAATCCGTCCGGCGTCGCTTCGGCGATCAATTGATCGTCAGCTTTGATGCCGAGCTGCCGTCGCAGCTTAGCGGGCAGCGTGATCGTGCCGCGATCAGTGACGGTGAGTGTGGTCTTCATCTATGCAGTATTGCAGATTTACGGATTTTCTGCAATCGACAGCCTAGACGATGCCGACAACAATTAGCACCAGCGCCGCCGCCATCAGCATCCAGCCGGGATGGCGGCCAGCGTTCGCCCAGAAATTGCCGACTGCGCCGAACAGATAGAGGCCTCCGACCAGCAGGCCGGTGACGAGCCGCGCCTGCGGCTCGAACCAGCGCGCCGCGACGATCAAGGCCACCGCACCGAGCAGCCAGGCGAACGTGCTGAACTGCATCAAGAGCGGCACCAGCCGCCGGATAACTTCTGGCGTCCGCGGCTCGGCCAGCAACGAGGCCTCGATCGGCCTGACCATGAGCCGTTGCACGAGCACACCGTGGATCACCGCCGTGACCCCGCCAATCACCCCGGCCAGGGCCAGGGCAGCAGTTTGCCAATTCATGACCATACACCTCTGTATGGTCGATATGGCCCCCGGCATGGCCGGCGTCAATACACTTGTGTATGGTCGGCCGATGACAGATCGCCTCACCAAGCCCGACTGGATCCGCCACGGCCTCCGCGTCCTCGCCGCCGAAGGCGCCAGCGCGCTGAAGGTCGGGCCAATGGCCGACGGACTGAAGGTGTCGCGCGGCAGCTTCTACTGGCACTTCCGCGACATCGCCGACTTCCGCGCTCAGCTGCTGCAGGCCTGGCGGGAGGAGGCCACCGACCGGGTGATCCGCGACCTCGAGGCGCGCAAGGATCGCCCCGATCGCCTCAAGCAGCTCATGCGGCGCGCCTTCGCGAGCTCGCGGCGGCTCGAGCGAGCCATCCGATCATGGGCCGCGCAGGATCGCGTGGCTGCTGCCGCCGTTTCGTCGGTCGACGCCCGCCGGGTTGCCTACATTGCTGGCATGCTGGCCGCGGCCGGCGTCGACGGGCAGAAAGCGCAGCGCCGGGCCGCCTTTCTGTATTGGGCCTATCTCGGGCAGCCCATGGTCATGGAGCCCCGCCATGCCTCGATCACGGGGCCGGCCCTGGACGACATCAGCGACCTGTTCGAATCGTGACCGAAATCCGACAACGACTGTTCACATGTGCGGCGCTGGAGAGTCAGGGCCACCGCGTGCTAGGCCTTGAGCATGGCGAAATCGAAGGCACCGGCTGCCAAGGCGGCAGCCAAGGATAACGGCGCGGAGGCGAAGTCGGCGCCCAAGCCCGAACCTGCGAACGGCGACAACAAGCCGATCCGCAACCTCTACCTGGTCGACGGCTCGGGCTATCTGTTTCGCGCCTATCACGCGCTGCCGCCGATGACGCGGCCCGACGGCACGCCGATCAATGCCGTCTATGGCTTCTGCCGCATGCTGGTCGCCGACCTTCTGGACAAGCCCGAGGTCGACCACGTCGCCATGATCCTCGACAAGAGCGAGGTCACGTTCCGCAACGAGATCTACGACAAGTACAAGGCCAACCGTCCACCGCCACCCGACGACCTGATCCCGCAATTCCCGCTGATCCGCGAGGCCGCCAAGGCGTTCAATGTCACGGTGTGCGAGCTCGGCGGCTACGAGGCCGACGACCTGATCGCGACCTACGCCCGCTTGGCGGTCGAGGCCGGCGCCACCTGCACCATCGTCTCCTCGGACAAGGACCTGATGCAGCTGATCCGGCCCGGCGTCGAGATGATGGACCCGATCAAGAAGACCAAACTCGGTCCCGAAGCGGTGATGGAGAAGTTCGGCGTCACGCCCGACAAGGTCGTCGACGTCCAGGCGCTGGCCGGCGATTCGACCGACAACGTGCCGGGCGTGCCCGGCATCGGCGTCAAGACCGCCGCCCAACTGATCAACGAGTACGGTGACCTCGAGACGCTGCTGAGCCGCGCCGGCGAGATCAAGCAGCCCAAGCGGCGCGAGGCCTTGCAGCAGAACGCCGAGCTGGCGCGCATCTCGCGCAAGCTCGTGCAGCTCAGGGACGACGTGCCAGCGCCCGCCGATCCCGACAGCTTCGACAAGAGGAAGCCTGATCCCAACGTGCTGCTGCCCTGGTTGGAGAAGCAGGGGTTCAAGAGTCTGCTGTCGCGCTTCACCAGCGAATTGGGCGAAGCCACCAATCCCGTGGCGCCCACTGAACCTGCCGCACCGAAGCCAGCGCTGCCTGCGCCCGAGGCCAAGCCCGCCGTGGCGCCGCGGCCCAAGTCCAACCAGCCCTTCACTGCCGCCGACTATGAGCTGATCACCGACGAGAAAGCGCTCGACGAATGGATCGCCGAGGCGACCAAGGCGGGCACGGTGGCCTTCGACTGCGAGACCGACGCGCTCGACGCCAAGAACTCAGGCCTGGTCGGCGTCTCGCTCGCCCTGCTCGAGGGGCCGTGGGGCAACGTCAACTCGACCAGGCGGCGCGCCGCTTACCTGCCGCTTGCGCATCGCAAGCCCGGCGCCGAGGCGCAGGGCGCGCTCGACCTCGCGGGCGACGGCGGGCCTAAGGATGCCGGCAGCCTGCTACCCGGGCAGATCCCGCTCAAGGTGGCGCTCGCCAAGCTGAAGCCACTGCTCGAGGATCCCTCGATCCTCAAGGTCGGCCAGAACATCAAGTACGACATGTGCGTGTTCCGCGAGCTCGGCATCGAGGTGGCACCGGTCGACGACACCATGCTGCTGTCCTTCGTGCTCGACGCCGGCAAGCACAATCACGGCATGGACGATCTCGCCAAGCTCTATCTCGGCCACGACACCATCAAGTTCTCCGACGTCGCGGGCAGCGGCGCCAAGCAGGTGAGCTTCGACAAGGTGCCGCTCGACAAGGCGCGCGACTACGCCGCCGAGGATGCCGACGTCACCATGCAGCTGTGGGCGCAGTTCAAGCCCCGGCTCGCAATCGAGCACATGGTGGGCGTCTACGAAACCATCGAACGGCCGCTGATCCCGGTGCTGCTCGGCATGGAGCAGGCCGGCATCAAGATCGACGCGCCGCAGCTCCGCAAGCTCTCGTCCGAGTTCGAGAAGCGCATGCTCGAGCTCGAGCAGGAGCTGCACAAGCTGGCCGGCCGGCCGTTCAATGTCGGCTCGCCCAAGCAGCTGGGCGAGATCCTGTTCGACGAGCAGAAGCTGCCGGGCGGCCGGCGCAACAAGAACGGCTCATGGGCAACCGACGTCAGCATCCTGGAAGATCTCGCCGAGCAGGGCCACGCGCTCCCGGTGAAGATCATGGAGCATCGCCAGATCGCGAAGCTCAAGGGCACCTACACCGATGCGCTGGTGCGCGAGCTCGACGCCAAGACCGGCCGCGTCCACACTTCCTATCAGATGACCGGCGCCGCGACCGGCCGCCTCGCCTCGACCGATCCCAACCTGCAGAACATTCCGGTGCGCACCGAGGAAGGCCGCAAGATCCGCGAGGCCTTCATCGCCGAGGCCGGCCACAAGCTCCTGTCGGCCGACTATTCGCAGATCGAGCTGCGCCTGCTGGCGCATGTCGCCGACATCGCCTCGCTCAAGGAAGCCTTCGCCCGCGGCGACGACATCCATGCCATCACCGCGAGCGAGATGTTCGGCGTGCCCGTCAAGGGCATGGATCCGCTGGTGCGCCGCCGCGCCAAGGCCATCAACTTCGGCATCATCTACGGCATCTCGGCCTTCGGCCTTGCCAACCAGCTCGGCATCGGCCAACCCGAGGCTCGGGACTACATCGCCAAGTATTTCCAGCGCTATCCCGGCATCCGCGACTACATGGAGCGGACCAAGGACTACGCGCGCAAGAACGGCTACGTGAAGACGCCGTTCGGCCGCAAGATCCACTTGAAGTACATCAACGAGAAGGCCCAGGGCATGCGCGCCTTCGCCGAGCGCGCGGCGATCAACGCCCCCCTGCAGGGCGGCGCCGCCGACATCATCAAGAAGGCGATGATCAAGCTGCCGGGCGCGCTCAAGGCGGCGAAGCTCAGGGGCCGTATGCTGCTGCAGGTGCACGACGAGCTCCTGTTCGAGG
>JADHLS010000352.1 GCA_016780605.1 Reyranella sp. | reverse complement strand
TGGTGATCGCCCAGGCCTTCCGCTTCGGCCTATCGGTCGAGGAGATCGCGCAGGCGTCGAAGTATGAGCCGTGGTTCCTGCGCCAGATCGAGCAGCTGGTGAAGATCGAGGCCGAGCTGCGTATCAAAGGCCTGCCCAAGGACGCCAAGGAGTTCATCGACCTGAAGAAGAAGGGCTTCTCCGACGAGCGGCTGGGTGAGCTCACCGGCCAGTCGGCGGCCAGCGTCGCCAAGAAGCGACGCGCCATGGGCATCCGGCCGGTGTTCAAGCGCATCGACACCTGCGCCGCCGAGTTCGCCTCGCGCACGCCCTATCTTTACTCGTGCTACGAGGGCGACGGCCTGCATCCGGCCGAGTGCGAGGCCGAGCCCACCGACAAGCGCAAGGTCATCATCCTGGGCGGCGGGCCCAACCGGATCGGCCAGGGCATCGAGTTCGACTATTGCTGCGTCCATGCCGTCTACGCCCTGCGTGAGGCGGGCTACGAGACCATCATGGTCAACTGCAATCCCGAGACGGTGTCGACCGACTACGACACGGCCGATCGCCTCTACTTCGAGCCGCTGACCGCCGAGGACGTGATCGAGCTTGTCGAGGTCGAGCGCAGCAAGGGCGAGCTTCTGGGCCTGATCGTCCAGTTCGGCGGCCAGACGCCGCTCAAGCTCGCCAAGCCGCTCGAGGCCGCCGGCATTCCCATCCTCGGCACCTCGCCCGATGCGATCGATCTCGCCGAGGACCGCGAGCGCTTCCAGCAGCTGATCCACAAGCTCAAGCTGCGCCAGCCCGACAACGGCACGGCGACGTCGCAGGAGCAGGCGATCGCCATCGCCGAGAAGATCGGCTACCCGGTGGTGATCCGGCCGTCCTATGTGCTGGGCGGCCGCGCCATGCAGATCGTCTACGACCGCGAGGGCACCGAGCGCTACATGCGCGACGCGGTGAAGGTGTCGGGCGCCAACCCGGTGCTGGTCGATTCCTACCTGCGCGATGCGATCGAGGTCGACGTCGATGCGCTGGCCGACAAGAACCAGAACGTGTTCGTCGCCGGCATCATGGAGCATATCGAGGAGGCCGGCATTCATTCGGGCGACTCAGCCTGTTCGCTGCCGCCATACTCGCTGCCGGCCAAGATCATCACCGAGATCGAGCGCCAGACCGAGGCGATGGCCAAGGCTCTGCAGGTCGTCGGCCTGATGAACGTGCAGTACGCGGTGAAGGACGGCGAGGTCTACGTGCTGGAGGTCAATCCGCGTGCCAGCCGCACCGTGCCCTTCGTCGCCAAGGCGACCGGCCAGCCGATCGCCAAGTTCGCCGCCCGCCTGATGGCCGGCGAATCGCTGAAGGCGCTGCACATCAAGAAGGCCAAGGGCAAGCACATCGCGGTCAAGGAAGCGGTGTTCCCGTTCGCGCGCTTCCCCGGCGTCGATGTCATCCTCGGACCCGAGATGCGCTCGACCGGCGAGGTCATGGGACTCGACCAGGATTTCGGCCGCGCCTTTGCCAAGTCGCAGCTCGGCGCCGGCTCGAAGGTGCCGGTCGACGGCGTGGTATTCGTGTCGGTCAAGGATCCCGACAAGGCCGCCATGGTGAAGCCGGTGAAGCGGCTGATCGAGCTCGGCTTCAAGGTCGTGGCGACCGGCGGCACGGCGGACTATCTGCGTCGCCACGGCATCGAGGCGCAGCGCGTCAACAAGGTGCTCGAAGGCCGCCCGCACATCGTCGATCTGATGAAGGACGGCAAGGTGCAGCTGGTCTTCAACACCGTCGACGGCTCGGCGGCGCTGACCGACAGCTTCACCCTGCGGCGTACCGCCTTGATGCACAAGATCGCCTACTACACGACGGTCGCCGGCGCCAAGGCCTCGGTCGAAGGCATCGCGGCCCTGAGCGAAGGGGCCTTGGACGTGGCGCCCCTGCAATCCTACTTCAAGACGGCTTTCTAGCCACAACCAGGCAACGCAACCCCTGCCAGGCAGGCGGGGTTGGGCGTTGACGTCGTGCGATTCATTAAGGACGATCACGCAATGGAACGGGTTCCGATGACGGCCGAGGGGCTGAAGGGCCTCGAGGACGAGCTGAAGCAACTGAAGAGCGTGGAGCGGCCGGCGATCATCAAGGCGATCGCGGCGGCGCGCGAGCACGGCGATCTTTCCGAGAACGCCGAATACACCTCCGCGCGCGAACGCCAGGGCTTCATCGAGGGCCGAATCGCCGAGATCGAGGACATCATCTCGCGCGCCGAGGTGATCGATTTCAGCAAGCTTTCCGGCAAGGTCGTGAAGTTCGGCGCCACCGTGAAGCTGGCCGACGAGGACACCGACGAGAAGGTGAAATACCAGATCGTCGGCCCCTACGAGGCCGACCTCGCCAAGGGCCGCATCTCGGTGACCTCGCCGATCGGCCGCGCCCTGATCGGCAAGACGGTGGGCGATACGGTCGAGGTCCAGACGCCGCGCGGCGCGCGCTCCTACGAGGTCGTGGGCGTCCAGTTCAAGTAGAAGCGGACGCTGTTGTTGCGGCCGCCGCGGCGCGCCCGCGGCGCACGCCGATCGTGCGCATGATCACGTACTGGATCAGGAACAGCGCGATCTTGCTGGCGATGCCCCAGATCGACATGACGGCCGACCAGGCGACCGGATCGAGGGTCAGCGCCAGCGCGATGTTGAGGGCGGCCGAGGCGAACATCAGGCCGGCCCAGACGAAGCCAAAGATCCAGGCGATGTCGGGCACGACCTGCACGGCGATCGGCGGCAGATAGCGGTTCAGCCAGCCCGGCTTCAGCATGTAGGCGCCGACGATGCAGTAGATCACCGAGGGCTTCAGCATCACGAAGCGGGCGTCGTTGGTCAGCATGGTGGCGACGCCGGAGACGACAACCAGGCCGATCGAGAGCCACTGCATGGTGTCGATCGGCTGACGGCGCACCTTCATCCAGGCGATCTGGACGACACCGAGCCCGACGCCGAGGGCGACGGCCAGCATCAGGTCCTTGGTGGCGAGCAGGACGACCAGGAACAGGATGGTCGAGGCGAGGTCGGTGATCAGCAGCCGGGCCGAATGCATCAGGTTGGCCATGCGAGCCTCCGTGAAGCGACAGTCGTATTGGTAACGCCGTGTATTTTTGGCAAGCTATAGATACACGCCGTTTCCCGCAAGGGGATTCTAGTCCCTCGGCACAGTGACGGACGCCAGCATTGCTGGCGCAGCACCATCGTCGGCTCGAGCCCGCACCCTCTCCATGGGGCGAAAAGAACGCGCGAAAACGACATTGACCTAACGACATTAGTTATTAATTTTGTGAATTACACAAGTTATGGTAGTCTCTGCCGCCTGTTCTCGGGCGTCCGTTCTAGGCATCGTTCATCCGATACCATCGCGCGCGGCAGGCACCGGGCGAGCCTATCCGTCTGCCCGGCAGGTCCGGCCGCCAGCCTGCGTGTCCAGGCCGGCGGAACACGCCTTGTCGCGCCTGTCCCTGTTTAGCGGACATCATGAAGCCGATGCCGGCGTCGGAAGGAGCAGGGGCGTCAATGGCTTGCGGCGATTTCCGGAGAGCCGCAGCGAATGCGATCTGTTTGCTCTTCAGCCGGTCAAACCATCTGTGACGGGCTACCAGTCGATCAAGGCCTATTCGACCGAGATCGGCACCCCGGGCAATGCCTTGGCAGTGCGGAACACCATCATGGATTTGACATGACTGACATTGGGCGCCGAGGTCAGCCGCGTGGTCAGGAACTTTTGGTACTCGTCCCAGGTCTCGGCGACGATCTTCAGCAGGAAGTCGGCCTCGCCCGCAAGCATGTGGCATTCGCGGACCTCGTCCCACTTCGCGATGAGTTCCTCGAATGCCTTGAGGTCGATCTCGGCTTGGCTGTTGAGGCCCACCAGGGCAAAGACGGACACGCTGTAGCCCAGCGTCTCGGGGCTGAGCTCGGCGTGATAGCCCTTGATGATGCCGGCCCGCTCGAGCGCCCGCACGCGACGCAGGCAGGGCGGCGCCGATATGCCGGCCCGTTCGGCCAACTCCACGTTGGTCATGCGCCCGTTTGCCTGCAGGTCGCTGAGAATGCGCCGGTCGATACGATCGAGCTTTGCGCGAGCCATCAAATTCCTCCCGTTGGCCGCGCTCTATGCCAGAACCATGCCGGGCGCGCAATAAAGTTGCGGAAATTCGCCGGCCATCTGTGAACAATTGCGCTTGAGGGCCAGAACGTCCGTGCATACCTCGCGAGGTTTGCATATATGTCGAAGATATGCGGTTTACGGGATGCGGAACGGACATGGCGGCAACTCATCGCGCTAAGGTGCTCATTCTCGGATCCGGGCCGGCCGGCTACACGGCGGCCATCTATGCCGCCCGCGCGAGCCTGCGGCCGATGCTGGTCCAAGGCATCCAGCCGGGTGGCCAGCTCACCATCACGACCGACGTCGAGAACTATCCGGGCTTCGCCGACGTCATCCAGGGTCCCTGGCTGATGGAGCAGATGCAGAAGCAGGCCGAGCATGTCGGCACTCAGCTGTTTTTCGACACCATCGTCGATGTCGACCTGTCGCGCCGCCCGTTCGTCTGCCTGGGCGATTCAGGGGACCGCTATGAAGCGGACGCATTGATCATCTCGACCGGCGCCACGGCAAGGTGGCTCGGCCTCCCGACCGAGGAGGCCTTCCGCGGCGGCGGCGTGTCGGCCTGTGCCACCTGCGACGGCTTCTTCTTCCGCGGCAAGGAAGTGGTCGTGGTCGGCGGCGGCAACACGGCGGTCGAGGAGGCTCTCTACCTCACGCATCACGCGTCGAAAGTGACGATCATCCATCGCCGCGATTCGTTCCGCGCCGAGAAGATCCTGCAGGAGCGCCTGTTCAAGAATCCCAAGGTCACGGTGCTGTGGGATCACACGCTGCAGGAGATCACGGGCGAGACCAAGCCCGCGCCGCTCGTCACGGGCGTGCGTGTGAAGAACGTCAAGACCGGCGCCGAGAAGGAATTCGCGACCGACGGCGTGTTCATCGCCATCGGCCATTCGCCCAACACCGAGCTGTTCAAGGGCAAGCTTGCCATGGACAGCGAGGGCTATCTCATCACCAAGCCCGATTCGACCGCGACCGACGTCGCCGGCGTCTACGCGGCGGGCGACGTGCAGGACAAGATCTTCCGCCAGGCCGTAACGGCGGCCGGCACTGGCTGCATGGCAGCACTCGAGGCGGAGAAGTGGTTGGCGGGTCAAGAAGCCCGCCTCGCGCAAGCCGCCGAGTAGCAGGCGGTCAAAAAGCGCAAGGCGTTGAGGCCGGGGGGCCACAGCGCCTCAGGGAGGACATGTCATGGACTGGGACAAGCTGCGGATATTCCAGGCCGTAGCTGATGCAGGCAGTTTCACGCACGCCGGCGAGTCGCTGAAGCTCAGCCAGTCGGCGATCTCGCGTCAGATCGGCGCGCTCGAGGAGCAGCTCGGCGTCATGCTGTTCCATCGCCACGCGCGCGGCCTGATCCTGACCGAGCAGGGCGAGCTGCTCTACCGGACGGCGCGCGACATGGCCTCCAAGGTCAACACTGCCGAGGCGCTGCTGCGCGCCAACCAGGACAAGCCGGCGGGGCGCCTCAAGGTCACGACCACCATCGGCTTCGGCTCGACCTGGCTCACCGCGCAGATGCACGAGTTCATCACGACCTATCCCGAGATCGATGTCAGCCTGGTACTGTCGGACAACGAGCTCGATCTCGGCATGCGCGAGGCCGACGTCGCCATCCGTATGGTGATGCCGCGCCAGCCGGGGTTGGTGCAGCGCCATCTGCTGACGGTGCGCAGCCACGTCTATGCCTCTCATGGTTACATCCAGAAGTACGGCAAGCCCAAGTCGGTCGACGAGCTCGACCAGCATCGCCTGATCATCTTCGGCGAGGATGCGCGCGCGCCGGCGCCCGACGTGAACTGGCTGCTGCGCGAGGGCAATGTCGAGCAGTCGGGGCGCGTCGTGGTGCTGCGCGTCAACAACGTCTACGGAATCTTCCGCGCGGTTGAATCGGGTCTGGGGATCGCGTCGTTGCCCGACTACCTCGCGCGCGAATC
>JADHLS010000351.1 GCA_016780605.1 Reyranella sp. | reverse complement strand
GTTCAGGCGTTCCAACGGCAAGGTCGACAATGTCTCGATGACGACTGGCGCCCGCCGTGTCTGCATCCGCTCGAACGCCGCGGCGCGCTCCAGATGGTCTGACCCAATGATCCAGGTGCCGTCCCTCTCGCGCGCGACGCCCAGACCGGCACGACGCATAGCTTCCAACCGGCGGATATGAGCTTGGGCAAACTCCTGACCCGCCGTGGGATCATGATGAAGATGGAGGTCGACGCTGTAGCGATCGTCATGCGCTGCCGCGATCTCGGCGACGGTCCGATCGACCGCCCGAGGCTCTGTGCGCTTGGGCTCAATGGCGACAATGCTGCCCACCGACATTGGTTCCGACTCGCCCGCCTGGCCGATATCGACGTAGTGGGTGCGGCCGTCGACGCCGTCGACGATCACATAGCGTCGGTCTTTCAGCTCGTCCGACAGGCCGCGCGCGACAACCCGGCCGACGAGTCGCTGGGTATTGTCCACGGTCGGCTCGTAGATCATGTAGTCGGCAGCCGAGCGAGCCTGTCCCTGGCGTGCAAGCTCATGATGTAGGGTCTTGATGATGTCGCCCCGCTCGCCCAGCCGGCGCAGAACCGGCTCGAGGTCGCTGACGAGCTTCCATTGCCCAGGTCCGACCTCCTGCACCAGGCCCAGGTGCCGCAGCTTCTGCAGCCGGCCGGCGCGCAGTGTCTGGCGGAAGGCATCCCCGACAGTCGCCCCCGACCGCAAGATGCCCTGCTCGTCCGCTTCCCTGAGCAAGCCCTGATCGAGGGAGGTGAACCGGTCCTGCTCGACCTCGGCCCGCAATCGGGCCTCGATCTCGCGGTCACTACGTGGGCCAAGGTCCAAGCTGACGATCTCGGCGGCGCGCTCACGCATGCCGTGGCTGAGGTACTCGCGAGCGATGACCAGATCCCGGCCGCGGTCGTCCTTGCCCCGGAGGACGATGTGGGTGTGAGGATGACCGGTGTTGAAGTGATCGACCGCCACCCAGTCGAGTTTCGACCCGAGATCCTGTTCCACCTGCCGCATCAGTCGTCGCGTGAAGTCCTTGAGGTCGGAATATTCGATTGCATCCTCGGCGGCGACGATGAACCTGAACTGATGGCGGTCGTCCTCGCCACGTCTCAGGAAGGCATCGCCGTCAGCCCGGTCGTGGATAGCATCGTAGAGGTCGCCGGGCAGGCCCTCGCGCGTGACGCCGTCGCGCTGCAGGTAGCGCAGATGCGCACGTGCCGAGGCTGTGCCCCGGCCCGCGACCTTGATCAGGCGCGTCTTGACGATGACGCGGCGCTGGCGGAAGGCGGCGTAGCGATCGCGCGCGCCCAGCACCCGGCCAACGCCCGCGCCGCGGCCGATTCTACCGAGCTGGCCGGGTCGGCGTGACAGAGCATGCTTGCGACCACCGGCGCGCGCGACCGTCTGGGCCACGTCACGTAGAAAGGCGCTGCGTACGGCCTGATTGCCGACGCGACCCAGCCTCGGTTTGAACTCATGACCATGGATGACAGGTAGCTTCATGGAAACCTCGGGCGACGACAACGCAGGTTCGTAGCCGATCAGTGGCGTGGAGGCTTCGACTTCAAGCAGATCAAGGGCTTGTAGCCGTGTTGGAGGGACACCGTCGCTCTTCCCTCCTTCAAAACCGATGTGCAGACAAACCCTTAGCGACCGTTGGAGGGAGCCTTTTATCTTGCCGTGCCGCGACTCTGGTCCCCTGGGCCATCTCTCCTGCGCCCCCCTACTCCGTGGTGTTGTTGCTGGGCTCAGTAGACTGCGCGGGTGTGGCGCCAGTCACGCTCCTGAGCGTCGTCAGCATCGGCTTCACGCACGACGGTTTGCTCGGCTCCGCCGCGACAGAATCCGCTTCCATCTGTTCGTCCGCGGCTGCTCAGAGGAGCCCGACCTGAGCCTAACTTCTCGCATCAGAACGGCCAACGCCGACGCAATCTGGCTCGGAATCAAGGTGGTCCTTGTTCGCTGCCTGGAGACAACGATGGATTCCCAGGGAACGCCAACAGGGGCTTGTTTCGGGTTTGACCACGTGTCGTATCAAGGTCAGGCGGCTCGGTCGGTGGGGCCGGATCGTGCCCTTTCGCAAACAGCGTCGAATGTCGTCCCAAGGGAAAAAACAGAAGAGGATTGAGAGGTCGAGAACGCTCGACAGCCGCCGACTGGAAGGAAGGAGCCGACGACGGAACGGTGCTGTCTGCGGCGTGGCCCAAGTTCACCTCGAGCTGCGCCAGATAGGCTTGCGTCTCAGCGGGCAACGCTTGCTCACCACGCCGATAGGCCTCGAACCGGTCAGGACCAGCGTTGTAGGCGGCGAAGAGATGAGGATAGCCAAACCGGTCCAGCATCTCGCGCAGATAGGCCGTGCCGGCCAGAATGTTGTCGTGCGGATCACCTGGATCGGGCCCCAGGTCATGGCGACGTCGCATTTCGGCGTAGGTCTGGGGCATTACCTGCATCAGCCCGATCGCCCCTGCGGGCGATACAATCGGCCGCCCCTCGACCGTGGCCTGGCCGCGGCTCTCGGCAAGCATCACAGCGCGAATCCACGCTTGCGGAATGCCAAATCGCTGGGCTGCTTCGGCGACGAAAGCCTGCCATCGGCCGGTAGCGGATGCCGAATCCGGCGTGTCTGCGACCCGCATGACATAGGGGTATGGCACGGCCCGCAGCACGTCCGTCTCGATGGCGACGGCGTGGTGGACGGGCGCCACGTGCTTGTCGTAGCAGCCCGTCGGCGATCCGGCGAACGGCGAACTGCAGAGCAGCAACGCGATCAACGGGTCCATAGCGGCACCAGCTTGCCAAGGATCGCGGACGTCTGAACTGGCCCGAAGTAGCGGCCGTCGAACGAGTCCCAGACCTCCGCCATCAACAGGAAGGCCTCGCCTGGCGTGAGCTGGCGACAGCCCGTCCACGGCGGCAGCGGACGGCCTTGAGGGTCGGCCGCCAACTGAATGGCGGCGATCCAACCGTTGATCACGATGAGCCCGTGCCGGCCACAGACGGTGTCGCCGGCCATGGCCGCGATGCGTTTAGTTAGAGGCACGGATCGCGGCAGATAGCCTCGTTCCGCTGCCAATCGACGCCCGCCTTCAGGCGCCCAGGCGAGGACGAGATCGCCTTTGTGCAGAGCGACGGTAGGCTCGACGCGGTACAGGCCAAGTGGCGCGCTGGCACTGGCGTTCCACACGAAGCGCGGCGTCGAGGGGCTTAACGCCAACGCGCCCAAGCCAAGTGCCGCCAGGGTGCCGTTGCGAAGCGTGGACCGTCTACGCATCGTCGTCGACCTTCGTGTGGGCACGGCCTTCCGACCAGGCGTCGAGGTCGGCGATGTGATAGCGCACGTAGCGGCCGTGCTTGCGAAAGCGTGGGCCGCGGCCGGTTCGGCGCATGCGTTCGAACGTGCGCGGCGATAAGCCGATGTAGTAGGCAGCCTGCGCCGTATTGAGAAACGGGCTGCCCCTCTTGGCGTTGGCGGCCCGGACCGCATCGTCGTCCATAAGTGCCCTCATCGGAGTTGTCAGGAGGCGACGACGCAGGTCGTCTCCCTGGCGGGCAGGATGAGCGCGCAAGCGATAGCCAGGGACTGGCGAACACCGATGCGCGGACTTTCGCCACCCCGAGCGGCGCCCGCGCGACCGCAAATGTCATCCGCCCGCCGCATCTGGCGCGGCGCAGCCGGTCGTTGGGCGGCATGATTTTTTTGCGGTGAAACCGTGCGGTGTGGACGACAAACCGGCGACGCGCGACGTCACAGAAGGAAGCTTCGATAGCCGCCGTTCATGAGATAGCGGCCTCGCTGGACCGCCCGGCGCACTTGGTCGAAGAGGTGGCGTCCGGCGTCCGACCAGTCCGCAAGGACGCGCGCTTCGCCAAGCAAAGCGACGGCGATGTCGCGATACGTGGCGCCCGCCAGTGAGCCGTCCAGGGCCTGCAGAACATGGCGTAGCCGGCGTGACTTTGGGTCGACGGGGAAAAGATGATCGGGAAAGCGCTGCGTGCTGATCAGGGCGTTGAGACTTTCGAGCGCTGCGAGCCGGGCGCGAACCGGGCGCCTACCGAAGACAGCGTTCGTGCGCAGGCTGACGGGCTCAAGCAGGCTCAGACCTTGAACCGCCAACTGCAGGCTTCGGCCGTGATCGCGCACCACAAGATGCTGGGAGCCGTCCGGCAGGATCAGTAGCGCCGTGGGGTGGTGCAGCATCTCGAGCGAGAATGGGGTCGATGAGTCGGCTGGAACGGCCGTCACCGGGAGGACGTGAGGGCATGCATCGGGCCGCCAGAACACCGTGGCGGCAGTCGAATCGTGGTGGGGCGGACCGGCGAAAAAACGCGCCCCACGGCGCCAGATCATCGAGCGGACGGCTCGCTCTCAGAAGGGTCAGATGCCGCCTTTGCTCGACCGAAACCGTCGGGCGTATGGCGGCCCACTCGCGCTGATAGCAAGGATCGCGTCGCAGGAATTCCCAGCCCCAGGCACGCCGAGGCAAGGCATCCGTATAGTCGTAGGTATCGGCACGACGCCAAGGCTGGTCGTCTTGGGGTGGCGGACGACTGACCATCGTAGGCTCCTCGCGCTGTGGCGAGGCAGACCGTCGGAGCCGCCTCCCTGATATTATCTTGACGGTCCCCTCTCGCCGAATTTCACTTCCCGTTCGCTGCCATGGGGCTAGGCCGCGGCCAACGTGACCGGCGCCCATAGAACCTGGCGTTCGATCCCACCCTCGCGGCGCAAGCGAGCGAGGGCTTCCTGAGAGACTTCGAGATAGCCGGCGATGGCCCGGGTCGTACCGATCGCGTGTGGCGCACCGATGCGTTTCAAGGGCCAAGCCGCCCGGCGCAGAATGCGCTCCATGCGCAGATCCGTGACCGTGACGATGGCGCTGAGGCCCCGTGCCAGGCCAAACTCGACCATGCCGACGAAGAGTTCGTAGGTCGCCCTCGCGATACCACTGATCGCAGCGGCCGCATCGTGACGCAGATCGAGGGCGAAGCGGCTGCTCTCCCAAATGCTCGGGCTGGTGGGCACCGGCTCGCCGTTCAGGAGCATGCCGAAGGTGTCCCGCAGCATCGTGGGGCCCGTCGACGGCA
This sequence comes from Reyranella sp., assembly GCA_016780605.1. Classification (GTDB taxonomy): domain Bacteria; phylum Pseudomonadota; class Alphaproteobacteria; order Reyranellales; family Reyranellaceae; genus Reyranella. The sequence goes on along the minus strand of JADHLS010000351.1, from coordinate 958 downwards.
GCAAGCGCACGCAGCCCTGGACACGGCCGTCGCGGCTGCGCTGCAGTAGATAAATGGGGTGAAGGGCGTCGAACTGGTCGACCTCCAGATCGCCGCTGACCTCGACCTCCCAGTCCAGCCGTTGCTTGAAAACGCGATAGCGCAAGCGGTGCATGTCGGCGAGTTCTTCCACGAACTCACCATAGTGATCCTGGCTGATGAGCTGCATCATGGTCGCCTCCTGGATGAACAGGCAGCGACATTGAAAGAGTTAAAGTGAGGCCAGCGCACCCTGTACAACTGCACAGGGTTGACGGGGCGTCGCCGGGGTCACGGCGCGACGCGCGCGAAGGCCGCAAAGCGTGCGACGGCTTGGGAGATCGTGCGGACGCCGAGCTTTTGCTTGGCATTTTCGAGGTGGAAGGCCGCGGTGCGCCGCTTGATACCAAGGATCTGTGCCGTCTCCCAGGCGGACTTGCCCAAGGTCGCCCAGCGCAGGCAATCGAACTCGCGCGGCGAGAGCGCCACGCCGGCGACAATGCGATCGCCGGAGAGCTTGTGGCGCACATGGGCATGGTAGTAGAGCGCCATGAGTTGCAGCACTTCCCCATGTCGGTCGATGCCGCGGCTGAATGCCGAATGGCGTTCGTTGGCGGCGAACGTGATCGCCGCGACCGGCCCGCGCCCATCATGGATGGGAATGGTGAAGCCGCAGCGGATATCGAACTGAGCGGCCTCGTCGAACAGCTGCTGCTGTGGCTTGGAAAGCTTGGCGTTTTCCGCCTCCATGCCCCATTCGAACGGCTCCGTTTCCCGCTGGGCCTTGAGTATCACGGGGTCCAGCCGCTCGTAGCGGCTCTCAAGGTAGTGCGCCGTCCACCGCCCAGGATACGTGGAGATGAGGAGGGCCTCGTCACCCGGCCGATGCGGCAAAGACAGATACGCGAAGGAGTGCAGGCCGAACGCAGCTGCGGTGTCG
>JADHLS010000350.1 GCA_016780605.1 Reyranella sp. | reverse complement strand
TTTTGCGTGTTCGTTGTTACACGCAGCAAGAGCCTACGCATGGGCAAGACTTGCTCAACCATCAAGCGACGTCAGAGGAAAACGACGGTCGTTCAAGATTGTGAGCAACATCGCGGAACTGCGCGCATCCAGCTGCGCCATACTGGGCTATATTCGGCCCGCATAGGGGAGGATTGCCCTCTTATATCTGCGACAATGTGCGCGACGGCAATAAGCAAATCGCCTCATGAGCCTATGCTGTTGGTATCGCTGTTGGTATTTTGACGTGTTCGGGCGACCAAAAGGCCAGCAAAATCGGCCATCGGATCGCCATTTCGATTCCGTCTCGGGCACCATCTACCTTCTCAACCCGTTGAAGTCGTTTGAAGGTGGGACACCGGCTTTTCCGGTTCGTTCTCGAGCGGCACCAGAAGGTGCATCGAAGCGGTGGCGAGCCATTGTGCCAACTGGGTGCGCGGCTCAACATTGGCGAACTTGGGAGACAGTCCAAGTGTGGTGGCCCTAAAGAGAGTGGCGATGCAGCGACGGAAACGATCTGTTTTAGGTGCCTTGAGCTTTTGTGCTCTTTTGGTCGCGGGGTCTCTCGATTCTTCGTTAGCGCAGAACGCCAACGCGCCGGTCTGGCCTACGAAAGAATGGCTTATATCTACGCCCGAAGCACAAGGCATGGATTCAGCGGCACTCGCCAAGCTCGTCGCTTATGGCGAGGGCCATCGCTTTGACAGCTTGCTTATCGTGCGCCACGGACGAATAGTCGTGGAGGCATCCTACGCTCTCTATCCGGGGAATACTCCGCACGAGATATTCTCCGCCACGAAGGCCGTCACCGGCACTCTTCTGGCGATGGTTTACAAGGATGGCTTGCTTGACCGTTTCGATCATCCCATGCTGGATTTCTTCAGCGATCGAAACATTGCGAATATCGATGATCGCAAGCGAGCCATCACGATCCAAAATCTCTTGGACATGACATCGGGATTTAGCTGGGATCAAGGCTTTGAAGGGGGCAAACAACAAACGATGCAGGATATGTATCGTGCCTCCAATCGGATTCAGTTCATTCTCGACCGCCCGATGGCCTATCCACCGGGAGAGGTCTTCAACTACAGCAACGGCGATCCAAACCTCATCTCGGCGATTATCACGCGGCTTACGGGTATGCCTGCCGAGGATTACGCGCGGGAAAAGCTGTTCACCACTTTGGGTATTACCAACTGGCACTGGGATCGCGATCCTCAAGGTCTCACGATAGGAGATGGGATGCTGTTTCTGTTGCCACGTGATATGGCAAAGATCGGCTATCTGTATTTGCACCACGGTGAATGGGAAGGACGGCAACTGCTTCCATCGGGCTGGGCTGATGTCCTAAGCCACCGGGCCGTGAACACGCATGCGTCTTATGATCCAAGAATGAGCTATTCGAATTTCTTCTGGATACTCCCAGACCAGCACATCTACATAGCAAGTGGGAAAAACGGCCAGGATAAGCGGGACCACTAGGGTTCGGATACGTAAAGCGGGCGGCATCACTGCATCACAGAATCGCAAAGACTTTTGCGACACTCGCGGTAACCCGACGCAGTATGTTTGCCGAGGTTTTGCCTGGGTCTGAGCGGCAATCTGAAACGCGTACAGGTTTTGTGTAGGTCGATTTTTGCCGCTTCGACTTTCTAAGTCGTTGAAATCGAATGGCTGATCTTGTGCCGACGAAAATTCAAGAACTTTCGCGTGGTGTAAGCGGCTCTCGCCTATGCCGGCGAAGGGATCGGCTATTCGATCACTTCGTCGGCGAGGGCAAGCAGTGACGGCGTGAATGTGATCCCGAGCTCGCGCGCGGTCCGCTTATTGATTGCAATGTTGAAGACAGATGGTTGCTCGATCGGCAGATCGCCGGGCGACATCCCTTTCAACACCTTGTCGACGTAGTCGGCCGTCCGCGCTGCCAGCACTTCGCGGTTGGCGTCGTAGCTCATCAGGCCGCCGGCCCGCACAAAGAGGTTCTGGCTGAACACGGCCGGCAATCGGTGTTGGTGCACCAGATCGACCAGGGCCTGGCGATGAACGGAGAAGATCGACTCCACGGTGACGATTACACCTTGGACGTGCGCCTGTTCCCCGGCGGCGAAGGCCGCCGCCAGGTCCTGTGCGCCATCGATGCCGCGGACGAGCAGTTCGATACCGAGAGGTTTCGAGGCCTGCTCCAGCGCCGCAACCTGGCCGCGCGAGATCGGATCGCGCGGGTAGGTGATGACCAGCACACGGGCCAGGCGGGGAACCGTGTCGTGCAGCAGTTCCAGCCCCTTGACCATCATCTGGGGGGCAAGATTTGTGGTGCCCGTCACGTTGCCACCAGGCTTGGCGAGGCTTGCGACCAGGCCTGTGCCGACCGGATCGCCCAGGACCAGCATGACGATCGGAATGGTCGTCGTGGCCCGCTTCGCGGCCTGGGTGGCGGGCGTCGATCCGGTCACGATCACGTTGGCTCCGCGCCGGACGCACTCGGCGGCGGGCCGGTCGAAGGCGCTGTCGTCGCCGGCCGACAGCCAGTCGAGCGAGATCGTTTGACCATCGACAAAGCCCAACTCACGCAGGCGGTCGAAGAACGTCGTGTAGCGATTGTTGCCGGTTGCCACGGGATCGACGGTCAGGAAGCAAATCCTCGGCAGCCTGGGCGCCGATTGCGCCATGGTCGGTGCCGCCTGCCAGAGGACTGCGGCCGCGCAGAGCACCGCTCCGATCGGCGTGGCCAGAGACTTCAAGGTCGAAGACATGGAGGTCCGCCGCTTCATCCGCGCCAGACCCTAGCACTGCCGCGTCCGCTCTTGAACCGGACAAGCGGCGGCGGCTCTGGAATGTCCGCTCTTGACCCCAAGCGGCCAGGCGATGAATGTCCTTGCCTCGCCCTTCTTCAACGCCAACCGTAGACGCCTGGTCGATCTCGCAGCCCACTATCGTCTTCCAGCGATGTACGAATCCGACGAGTTCGTCCGCGCCGGGCGGTTCAACCGCCCGGCCGTCGCTTCCGCCTTGTCGTCGGCTAGGAGACGCGAACCAGCTCTTCGGCTTTCGCGCCGCCGCGCAGGCGCGCCAGCAGATCGTCGGGATCGTATTCGATGCCGATGGGGTTCTTGGCGAAGGTCTCGGACTTCATGAAGGCCTTGCAGTCCTGACGGTTGGTGAAATTGTCGGTCTGCAGCTCGACCTGGTTGTTGTCGGGGTCGCGGAAGTACATCGACGTCGTCACGCCGTGGTTGATGCACCAGAACGGCACGATGCCCTTGGCCTTGAGCCGCGCGTAGGTCTCCAGCAGGTCGCGCAGGCTCGCCAGGGTGAAGGCGATGTGGTGCAGGCCACTTTCGCGGCCGGCGCGCAGATCGTGCGGGCCCTCAGCACCCGGCGTCCGCTTGTCCAGCGCGCCGGGATTGATGAAGGCGACACGATGGTGCTCGTCGTCATAGCTCATGAAGGAGATCAGGCCCGCGTCGTGCACCATCTCTCCCTCGAGCACGGTGCAGTACCAGTCCTGCAGCGCCTTGGGATTGTTCGTCTGCAACACGATGTGAGAAATGCGGATCGGTGATGCCATGCTTTCTCTCCCTTGGCGGGCGCGTGCTCCAGGATCGGGTCTATTGCTGCCCCCTCGACGGGTCAATACGATCCAGCACGGGGCGTAGGGAAGAGTCTTGGGGGAGCAGTGCAAATTGTCAGTCATTGTCGTGGCCGCCGCCGTGGAGCCGCGAGCCTGAGACGGCGCGGGCTCCTCGTCGGTGCCAGCGCCGCCGGGCTGATCTCTGCTGCTGCACGTGGCCAGGAACCGGGGCGGACCTATCGGCTCGGGCCCGTAGTCACGGTGCCGCTGACCGACGCCAGCATCGCCACGGTCCTCGACGAGCTCGGGCGCCTGGGCTTCGTCCAAGGCAAGAACCTCGTTGTCGATACGCGCGGCCTCAGCCTGCTCCCCGACCGCATGGCCGCCGTCGCGCGAGCTCGCGGCAGCCAAGGTCGATCTGTTCCTGACCGGTGGCCCTCTGGCGACCAGGGCGGCGCAAGCCGCTTCGAGCACGATCCCCATCCTCGCCATCAGCGACGACATGGTGGGAGAAGGCCTGGTCGGCTCGCTGGCCAACAAGGGTGGCAACACCACCGGCATCAGCATCCTCGCCACCGAGCTCAACGGCAAGCGCCAGGACATCCTGATCGAGCTCCTGCCGGAGGTCAGGCATATGGCCATGCTGGCCGATGCCACTATTGCCGACGGGGAGAGGCTCACCGCGTTGCAGGCCCGCGCGCGGGCGAGTGGCGTGGATATCGACATCCTCTCGATCGCGAGACCCGATGACCTCCAGCCCGCGCTCGAGCAGGCCAAGGCGCACGGCGCGGCTGCCGTCAACATCCTGGCGAGCCCGCTGCTTTTCGCCAACCGCCAGAAGATCTTCGCCGCGGCTGCCGCGCTCAAGCTTGCCACGATGTACCAGTGGATCGACGGCATCCGGGAAGGCGCTTTCGCCGCCTATGGCCCCGGTCTCGAAGAGACGTTTCGGCAACGCGCTCGCCAGGCTGCCAAGATCCTGCGCGGGGTCAAGGCCGCGGAGCTGCCCGTGGAGCAACCGACGGCGGTCAAGCTCGGCATCAACCTGAAGCTTGCCCGGGAGATCGGTCTCGCGGTGCCGGCGTCGATGTTGCAACGCGCCGACGAGGTGGTGGAATGACCGTCATTCGTCTCCTCGAAGACCGTGACGTGCCAGAGGCACAACGCATCATCCGTATCGCCTTTGGAACGTTCCTTGGCGCACCCGATCCGGAGACATTCTGGGATGACCTCGACTATGCCAAGGGCCGCTTCGGCGCCGAACACGTCAAGGCGTTCGCGGCCGAGGACAAGGGACAGCTCGTCGGATCGAACTTTGCGACACGCTGGGGAAGCGTCGGCTTCTTCGGGCCGATCACCATCCGGCCCGACATCTGGGACGCTGGCGTCGGCCAACGGCTCGTCCGCGAGGCCTGCGATGCCTTCGACGCCTGGGGCGTGAGCCACGCCGGCCTGTTTACCTTTCCCCACAGCGCCAAGCACGTCTGGACCTACGGCAAGTTCGGTTTCCATCCACGCTTCCTGACACCCGTGATGGCAATTCCCGTCGCGTCCGTCACGCCCGACTCGACGCGTCGCTGGCTGCGCTACAGCGAGCTGCCGGAAGGACAACGTCCCGAGGTCGAAGCGTCCGTCCGCGCGCTGACCGAGCAGCTCTATCCCGGTCTCGATCTTGGCGGCGAGATCCGGACCGTCTTTGCACGCAAGCTTGGCGATGCGCTGCTGCTGATCGAGGGTGACAGTCGCGTTGCCGGATTTGCCGTTTGCCATTTCGGCTTTGGAACCGAAGCCGGCGAAGGCAATCTCTTCGTGAAGTTCGGTGCGGTGATGCCGGATCAAGGCGCCGAACGGAGATTCGCGGCACTCCTCGATGCCTGCATCGCCTTTGGCGCTGCCGTCGGAATGGCCAACGTCGTCGCCGGCGTGAACACGGCTCGCGAGGCGGCGTATCGCGCCATGCGACAGCGCGGGTTTCGCACGCAGCTTCAGGGAGTGACGATGCACCGGCCCAACGAGCCGGGCTACAGCCGGCCCGACCTGTTCGTCATGGACGACTGGCGGTAGCGCCCGACCGACCTGCCAATCTGCCGTTACTTGACGCAGTCCATGCGCGTCGCGGGATCGATGGGGTCGGCCGGCATGCTGAGCTTGCAATGATAGTCGAAGGCACTGCGGAATGGTGCGGCGATCCTGGTCTTCGCCTGGATAGGAAGAATCCAGCGATTGCCGCGACGGTCGACCTGCTGGCGGCCATAGCTGATGTCGCTGCCGTCGGGGAAGTAAGCCACGAAGACGGAGTGCCCTGCCGTGGATGTGGTTTCGACGACGAGGATGGCGCCGTCGATGCACTCGAAGCGTGGACCACCGCGCAGCACGCCGGTTTCCGTGGTTTTTCCCGAAGGTCCGGAGATCGTCCATTGCGACGTCGCGGCAGTGCGCGAGGACTCGCCCTTCAGATTACCGCAGGCCAACGAAGTCGGCGCCG
>JADHLS010000349.1 GCA_016780605.1 Reyranella sp. | reverse complement strand
AAGGTTGACGACGCCCATCGTCATAACGAAGCGCGATGCAAGCGAATCGAAGAAGGCAAAGGCCGGCTTCTTCAAGAGAGTTATCCTGGCTTTGCGGACAAACGCATCCTGAACGATGCCGGTTGCCGGCGATCAGTCACGCTTGTGTTGCAGCGAACACCATTGCGCCGGCACTATACGCTCCTTATTATCGAATTTCGATAAGGATCAGCGGAACGCATGAAGGCGGCGAAGCATCAGGAATTCCTCACCGGCCTCATCCGGCTGCATATCCTGCACCATGCTGTCGAAGGCGAGTTCTTCGGTAACTGGATGATCGAAGAGCTGCGCGAGCACGGCTACCGCATCGGTCCAGGAACGCTCTATCCGATGCTGCATGCCCTGGAGCGCAAGGGATACCTGAAGTCCAGGACCGAAGGGGCGGGCCGTCGCGCCCGCCGGCATTACCGGGCGACGCGTCAGGGACGGGCGGCGCTCGTGTTGGCGACGGCAAAGGTGCGCGAGCTCTTCAACGAACTGGTCAGGGAACGATGACGGACACGACGAAAGACGCAGGGGCCAAGGTGGCACCCGGCCCGTGGAGGGAAGTGCTGTTGGTGTTCCTGCGGCTGGGGCTGACCTCGTTCGGCGGCCCGATCGCCCATCTTGGCTATTTCCGCGAGGAATTCGTCGGCAAACGGCGTTGGCTCGACGACCGCGCCTACGCCGACCTCGTGGCGCTCTGCCAGTTCCTTCCGGGCCCGGCCTCGAGCCAGGTTGGCATCGCCATCGGCCTGTCGCGGGCAGGCTACGCCGGCGCCCTCGCGGCATGGACCGGGTTCACCCTGCCGTCGGCGGTCGCGCTGGTCGTGTTCGCGTATGGGCTCGACGCGCTGGGCGGGGCCGGCGGGACGGGTTGGCTGCATGGCCTGAAGGTCGCGGCCGTCGCCGTTGTCGCCCAGGCGGTACTCGGCATGATGCGGACGCTGACGCCGGACCGCGAGCGGGCGACCATCGCGGTGGTGGCGGCCGCGGTCATCCTCGCGGTGCCGTCGGCCTGGGCGCAGATCGCCGTCATCGTGCTGGGCGGGCTCACCGGTCTTGTCTTTCTGCATCCCAAGGCGCCGACTGACCATGTCTCGCTTCCCTTGAACGTCAGTCGGCGCACCGGCGTCGTCATGCTGGCGATATTCTTCGTTCTGCTGGCGGGTCTGCCGCTGCTCGCGGCCGGCACATCGTCCCAGGGCGTCAAGCTGATCGACGCATTCTATCGCGCGGGCTCGCTGGTGTTCGGCGGCGGCCATGTCGTGCTGCCGCTGTTGCAGGAGGCCGTCGTTCAACCCGGTTGGGTCGACGGCCAGTCCTTCCTTGCCGGCTACGGCGCCGTCCAGGCGGTCCCAGGCCCCTTGTTCACCTTCGCCGCCTACCTGGGGGCGGTCATGAAGCCCGAGCCGAACGGCGTGGCAGGCGCGGCGCTCTGCCTCGTCGCCATTTTCCTTCCCTCCTTCCTGCTGGTCGTCGGCGCGCTGCCCTTCTGGGAGAGCTTTCGCCGGAGAAGCGCGGCGCAGGCCGCCGTGACCGGCATCAATGCTGCGGTCGTCGGCCTGCTGCTCGCCGCTCTCTACAATCCGGTATGGACCGCGGGCATCGCCACCGCCGGCGACTTTGCGATGGCCTGCGCGGCTTTCCTGCTTCTCTTCATGTGGAAGACGCCACCCTGGGCAGTCGTCGTTCTGTGCGCCATCGGTGGTGCCGTCATCGCCGCCTTGTAAAAAGGAGAGTCACATGTCGCTGAAAGCCGCATCCCTGGCTCTGCTCACCGGCATCGTCACCCTTTCGCTGCTCGGCTTGGGCAATGCCCAGACACCCACCGCGCCGCAAGGATCCACGCCGCAGTCCTACCGGCCCGGCCTGGGTGACCTGATGACCATGACGGTGCAGCCGCGTCACACCAAGCTCGGGCTGGCGGGACAGGAGAAGAACTGGATCTATGCGGCGTACGAGCTTCACGAACTCGAGGAATCGTTTGAAAGAATCGTCCGCGTCTGGCCGACCTACAGGAAAACGAACATTGCCGAACTGATGGCGGCCACCACCAAGGAACCGATGGACGCCGTGTCACAGGCCATCAAGAGCGCCGACGCCGCCCGCTTCAACGACGCCTATGGCCGGCTCACCGCGACCTGCAATGCCTGCCACCAGAGCACGGAACGGCCGTTCGTCGTCATACAGGCGCCGAAAGCCTCTCCCTTCCCGGATCAGGACTTTCGGCCGGTAAAGCCCTGATTGGCTGCGTTCGAGCCTTTGAGACGCGTTTGTCTAGTCCGGCGCCCGAAGGGGAGTTTTGAAGTGAATTGGAGATCCCTTGCCCTGCATCCCATCCTGATTTGCGGAGTCGGTCTTGCGGCTGCGAGGGCCGACACGGTCATCGTCCTCAATTCCGAGGAGGCTTCGTACAGCCTGCTCAGTCGCAGCGCGCGCGCTGAAACCAAGCGCGTGCCGATCGGTCGCGAGCCGCATCACCTGTTCCCCTCGCCCGACGGCAAGGAGGTGCTGCTTTCTTCGACGGTAACAAACGAGCTCACGGTGCTCGATGCACAGACCGCAGAGAAGAAGCGTGTCGTGCCCGACATCATCGACCCCTATCAGCTCGGGTACAGCCCCGACGGCAAGTGGTTCGTCACGGCGGCCTATCGGCTCGACCACGTCGATATCTACAAAGCCGACGGCCTGAAGCTCGCCGGCCGCATCTTCCTCGACAGTCTCCCGAGTCATTTGGCCTTCGATACCGAATCCAGGACGGTGTTCTTGACATTGCAGCAAAGCAACCGGCTCGTTGCACTAGATCTGGCGACACAAGCGATCAAGTGGAACGTCGCCATAGGCGAGGCTCCAGCCGGTATCGTCATGCTTCCGAACAGCAATCAGTTGCTCGTCGCGCTGACGGGCGAGGACGGCGTTGTCGTTGTCGACCCAAACGACGGCGCCAGGAAAGGGAGGCTTCGCACCGGCAGGGGCGCCCACAATTTCTGGCCCAAAGGCGACGGGCGGCACTATTTCCTGAGCAACCGTATCGAAAGCACGATCTCGCTGCTTGATACGCAGCAGATGAAGGTCGTTGCCGAGATCCACGTACCGGGCGGTCCCGACGACATGGACATTACGGCCGATGGCAAGGAACTGTGGGTCACACAGCGGTTCTTGCGCAAGGTGGCAATCATCGACCTCCAGCAAATGAAGCAGGTTGGGTCGATTCGCGTCGGCAAATCACCACACGGCTTGATGATATTGAAGCCGCCTCCTGCCGTGGATACAGCGCCCTGACGGCATTGACGCCGCGGCAAAGCACATTGAGGCTTCGCCGGCCGCTGCGTAACGCGTTTAGCCCGCTGCCTCCCCCCGCCGCCTCACGGCGGGGCCCGACCCATACCAGCCCTTGCTGACGTTCACGATCTTCACCACCGACAGCATCACCGGGACCTCGATCAGCACGCCAACAACCGTGGCCAGCGCGGCCCCCGAGGAGAACCCGAACAGGCTGATCGCGGCAGCGACGGCGAGCTCGAAGAAGTTGCTGGCGCCGATCAGGGCCGAGGGTGCCGCCACACAATGCGCTTCGCCGGTCGCGCGGTTCAGCAGGTAGGCCAGACCTGAGTTGAAGTAGACCTGGATCAGGATCGGCACGGCCAGCAGGGCGATGATCAGCGGCTGGGAGATGATCTGCTCGCCCTGGAAGCCGAACAGCAGCACGAGGGTCGTGAGCAGGGCCACCAGCGAGATCGGCTGCAGGCGGGACAAGAGCGCTGCGAGTCCTACCGCGCCGCCACTTGCCAGCACGCGGCGGCGGACGATCTGCGCCAGCAGCACGGGCACGACGATATAGAGTCCGACCGACAGCAACAGCGTTTCCCATGGCACGCGGATCGCCGAGAGGCCGAGCAGAAGGCCGACGATGGGGGCGAAGGCGAACACCATGATCGTGTCGTTCAGCGCCACCTGGGTCAGGGTGAAATCGGGCTCGCCGTCCGACAGGTTGCTCCACACGAACACCATCGCGGTGCAGGGCGCGGCGGCCAGCAGGATGAGCCCGGCGATGTAGCTGTCGATCTGGTCGGCCGGCAGCCACGGCCGGAACAGATGGCCGATGAACAGCCAGCCCAGCAGCGCCATCGAGAACGGCTTCACCGCCCAGTTGATGAACAGCGTCACGCCGATGCCGCGCCAGTGCTCGCGCACCTTGCCGATGGCCGCGAAGTCGACCTTCACCAGCATGGGGATGATCATCAACCAGATCAGGACGGCGACCGGCAGGTTGACGTGCGCCAGCTCGGCGGCGCCGATGGCATGGAACAGCCCGGGGAACAGGTGGCCCAGCGCAATGCCGGCGACGATGCACAGGGCGACCCAGAGGGTGAGGTAGCGCTCAAAGAGCGACATGCGAAAGCGGCTGCCTTAATTCCATCATTCGCGAATAATCGAACATTGTACGGCCGGTCAAGCCGGCGTCGCCGCGCTCGGCATCCGCGCGGGCAGCAGGAAGGTGATGGCCCAACAGGCCATCAGCATCGCCGCCGATCCCGCCAGACAGGCGGTCATGCCGCCCACTTGATAGAGGGCGCCCGACAACAGGATGCCGACCAAGCGTCCGGCGGCATTGGCGGCGTAATAGAACCCAACATCCTCGGCCGCCTTCTCGGAGCCGGCATAGGCGAGGATCAGGTACGAGTGCAGCGACGAGTTTACCGCGAACGGCAAAGCGAATAGCGAGAGCCCCGCGACCACGATGAGATCGGGCCGCCACAGACCGGGCCGCTGCAGCAGGATCGCCAGCACCAGCGGTACCGCGACGAGCAGGCCGGCCCACAGGCGCGCATTGGCCACTTCGCGGCTGAGGCCGTCGGCGCTGCGCGCCACCAGTCGCGGGGCGGCAGCCTGGATGGCGCCGTAAGCGATCGTCCAGGCGGCGAGGAAGCCGCCGACTTCGGTGAAGCGCCAGCCCGCCGCATAGAGGAACACCGGCAGGCCGACGACGAACCATACGTCACGCGCGCCGAACATGAAGATGCGCGCTGCCGCCAGCAGGTTGACTCCGCGCGACTTGGCGAACAGCTCGCGCATGGTCTTGGACGGCTTGGCCTTGCCGAGCTGGCGCGGCAGCAGGAGCAGGCCCGCCACCAGGATCACGGCGATCACGGCCGCCATCAGCCACAGGGCCGGCTTGAAGCCGACAAGGTCGAGCAGCAGGCCGCCGACGAAGAAGCCCAGCCCCTTCATGGCGTTCTTCGAGCCGGTGAACCACGCCACCCAATGGAACAGCTGCCCGGAGCCCTCGGCCGACGTCGCCTTGATCGCCGACTTGGAGGCGGTCTTGGTGAAGTCCTTGGCCAGGCCGGCGATGCCCTGCGCCGCCACGACCCAGGCCACCGAGGCGGCGGCCGTCCAGCCGGGATCCAGCGCCGACAGCATGACCAGGCCGGCGATCTGAAGCGCCTGTCCCGCCATCAGCATGCGCGGGATGCCGAAGCGCACGGCGAGCCAGCCGCCGGCCAGGTTGGCGACAATGCCGGCAAACTCGTAGAGCAGGAACAGGAAGGCCAAGGTGAACGGCGAATAGCCGAGCTTGAAGAAGTGCAGCAGCACGACCATGCGCAACGCGCCGTCGACCAGGGTGAAGCCCCAGTAGGAGGCGGTGACGATGAGATAGTGGCGGACCGCCGCGACCATCATGCCTCCGCGTCGATCACCAGGTTGGCGAGATCGACCATGCGGCAGACATAGCCCATCTCGTTGTCGTACCAGGCATAGACTTTCAGCAGCGTGCCATCGGTCACCATCGTGCTCGGCGCATCGACGATCGAGCTGCGACTGTCGTTGCAGTAGTCGGCCGAGACCAGCGGCCGTGCCTCGTAGCCCAGGATGCCGGCCAGCGTTCCGCGGGCCGCCTGCGCGAACAGCTCATTGACCTCGGCTTCCGTCGTGCTGCGCTTCAGTTCGAACACGCAGTCGGTCAGGCTGGCGTTCAGTACCGGTGCGCGCACGGCGTGGCCGTTCAGCTTGCCCTTGAGCTCGGGATAGATGACCGTGATCGCGGTGGCGCTGCCCGTCG
>JADHLS010000348.1 GCA_016780605.1 Reyranella sp. | reverse complement strand
CTCTACGAGCGCGCGCTGGGCTACGACCGCACGATCGAGCGCGTCGTGTGGCACCAGGGCCAGGAGCGCGTGGTGGCCAACACGGTCCACTATCCGCCGAGCACCGGCGCCTGCATCTTCTGGCTGCGCAACCGGCGGCCTGACCTGTGGGCCAACCGGCGGCCGGCCAACGATGCCGTGGACGACGGCTACGACCCGATCGCCGAGCTCGATGCCGCGGGCGAGCGCGCCAGTACCGCACTTGTCCAGCGTGACATGGCCCAGCGCGACATGGCCCAACGCGAGATGTCATCCGGCTGACATGGCGCCATCACGAATCGGCAATGGCTGCGATTCAAAAGAGCCGATACTTGCCGGGACCTCGCACCCCTCGCCACCCCCATCGCCGCAGGCCGGTCGGGCACCGATCAGGGCAGCTGCATCAGGCGGCTGCCCATGCGGATGACCGCTCCGTCGCGGATACCGTCGCAGAGCCGAAACCCCTTCGGCGCGAACACGATGATGGTCGAGCCGTGCTCGAACCAGCCCAGCTCCTCGCCCTTGGCGCAGGCTTTTGCGCAGTCGATCGTGGCGGCGCCGCGATAGTTCATGTTCATCACGACGTCGAGGAAGTGCAGCCGGATGCTGGCCACCAGGATCGCCGCCACCGGCACCATCGTGACCAGGGGACCGCTCGCCAGCCGCATGCGGATGACCGCGCGCTCGTTCTTGGCGAACAGCCGTTCGACGCGCCTGAGCGCGATCGGATTGACGTTCCAGGTGTCGCCCGAGATGTAGGTCACGCCCTCGATCGTGCCGTCATGGGGCGCATGGAAGCGATGGTACATGCTCGAGGTGAGCCGCAAGGTCACGTAGGTGCCGTCGCGGTAGGTCTCGACCAGGGCAGGGTCGGCCAGCAGGTCGTGCAGGGTGTAGGGAAAGCCCTTGGCCTGCACCAGCTCGACACCGTTCACCGCGCCACAGGCGCCGACGATGGCGTCGCAGGGGCTGGTCAGCACCCCCGGATCGGCATCGACGGTGCGCGCCCCGGGCTTCAGCGCCCGGGTGAAGCAGGCATGCAGGCTCGCAAAAGACTGTTCCCGGGCATCGCTGAGATCGAGGTCGGCGAACAGGCGCCAGACTGCGATCGAGGCGCGCGCGAGCAGTGGATTCTCGATCTTGCTGAACCAGCCGATCCAGCGCGTCACCAGGCGGCGCGGGATGCGGTTGGTCAGCAGGAAGTTGATGTCCTCCTGGTGGAGGATGTTCAGCAGGCTCATGGAGAATGGCGATGATTGAGTGGCCAATGGAGTGGTTCTGGGCGTTGTTGGCAGCAGGCCTTCTCGCCCTCTGGATCGTCCCCAAGGCGTCGGCGCGGCTCAGGCTGTCGCGCGCCAAGCATCGCTCGCTCGCCGGCCACGCCCGGATGTCCCGGCGCCTCGCCGCCCTGATGCCGCGCACCGTCTACGGCGATGCGACCTTCTTCCGCGCCGACGATGCCTCCGAGGAGATCGCCGCGCGCCGCCGCGCCGGCTTCGAGCGGCTGTCGCGGGCGCTGCGTTCGAATGGCGCCCGCACGCTCGAACGCACCGCCGAGGCCCAGCCGCACATCTCGGACCTGCAGTTCACCGAGGGCTATCGCGTGCCCTTCCAGTTCAGCCCGCGCGTCAGAGCCGAGCTGCCGTCGGGCTCCTTCGTCGCCGCCTCGGCCGGGGTGCAGGTGACCGATCTCGACGGCAACGCCCGTTACGACCTCACCGGATCCTACGGCGTCAACCTTCTGGGCTACGACTTCTACAAGGGCTGCATGGAGCGCGGCGCCCAACGCGTCGCCCAGCTCGGCCCGGTGCTGGGCTACTACCCCTCGCTGGTCGCCGACAATGCGGCGCGGCTCGCCCGCATCTCCGGCAAGGCCGAGGTCTCGTTCCACATGTCGGGGACGGAGGCGGTCATGCAGGCCGTGCGGCTCGCGCGCTACCACACCGGGCGTTCCCATGCCGTGGTGTTCTGCGGCGCCTATCACGGCTGGTGGGGCGACGTGCAGCCGGGCGTCGGCAACCCGGTGCCGGCGCACGAGACCTATACGCTGGCCGACATGTCCGAGCGCACGCTCTCCGTCCTGCGCACGCGGCGCGACATCGCCTGCGTGCTGGTGAACCCGGTGCAGGCCATGTACCCCAACTCGGGCGCCCCGGCCGATTCGACCCTGGTCGCCAGCCGGCCGGACAGAAGCGTCGATCGCGCGACCTACGCCGCCTGGCTGAAGGCCTTGCGCGCCGTCTGTTCCGAGCGCGGCATCGTGCTGATCTTCGACGAGGTCTTCCTCGGCTTCCGTCTGGCCAAGGGCGGCGCCCAGGAATACTTCGGGGTTTCCGCCGACATCGTGACCTACGGCAAGACGGTGGGCGGCGGCTTCCCGATCGGCGTCGTGTGCGGCGACCATCGCTTCATGAAGCGCTTCCGCCAGGACCGCCCGGCCGACGTCTGCTTCGCCCGCGGCACCTTCAACTCGCATCCCTATGTCATGGCGGCGATGGCCGAGTTCCTGGACCATCTCGAGACGCCGCAGATGCAGGCGATCTACCGCGATCTCGACGCGACCTGGGACCGGCGCGCGGCCTCGCTCAACCAGCGGCTCAGCGAGTGCGGCCTGCCCATCACCATCGCCCATCTCTCGTCGGTCTGGACGGTCTGCTACACCGCTTCGTCGCGCTACAACTGGATGTTCCAGTACTACCTGAGGGAAACCGGCCTGGCGCTGAGCTGGATCGGCACCGGGCGCCTGATCTTCAGCCTGAATTTCACCGACGCCGATTTCGAGGCAGTCGCCGAGCGGTTCGTCGCCGCCGCCGAGGCGATGCGCCGCGACGGCTGGTGGGAGCCCGGTGCCCTCGCCACCGACAAGGCCATCAAGCGGCGCATCCTGCGCGAGATGCTGGGCGAGGTCGTCGCTTCGCGGTGGCCGAGTTGGGGAGGCGTGGACGCTTCTCCGACTCAGGCTCCTCTCCCCCGCTAGGGGGAGAGGTTGGGAGAGGGGGTTACGCACGCCGACTCCCCCTCTCCTAGCCTCTCCCCCTAACGGGGGAGAGGAACATGAGGAGTAGCCGGAACCGCGACTTCCTCGACGATCTCTTCGCCGAGGTCGGGGAGGATCTCCTCGACGATCTCGTCGGGGATGATCGGGGCGGCGACGGCGGCCGCGGTGTGTCGCGTGTAGCGGCCGGTCACCAGCTCCCACGGGGCGCGATGGTAGAGCTTGATGTCATGGAACGGATCGGTGGCGATCTTGGTGGCCCATACCAGGCCGGTCTGCAGGTCCTTCTTCACGAAGAGCTGCAGGACGCGGAAGGCGATGCCGCCCAAGCCCACCGTCAGCCAGAGCTCGCCCACATGGGTCATGAACTCGGCCCAGTCGGTGTGCGGGGTGAAGATGCCGAAGAGCGTCGGGTCGGCCACCAGCAAGAGCGGCGAGGCGGCCCAGACGGCCAGCAACACCAGCTTGCGCTTGATGTTGTAGCCGACCTTGATCTCTTCCTTGTACTCGTCGGTCGCCTGATTCATCTCGTCGTAGCCGCGCGGCTCGAAGAACAGGTGACCGACCTGGCGGGTGGTCATGGCGACCAGCCAGCCGATGAGGGCGGCCATCGCCGGATCGGAGAAGGCCACCACGTAGGCGAACAGGAAGCTGGTCGCGCTGACGAGATGGAGCGACTGGTTGACCTTGCTGTGGTGGTAGTAGCGGTGGTCGTCCCAACGCTGGACGCTCAGTTCATTGAAAAAGCCACTCATGAGTTCTTTCCATGGCTGGAGGGGAAGGCCAAAGGGAAACCGTGGCCGAGATCGTTATTGGTTGTGTTGCACGGCAATGACCTTGGTACAGCACTCCGATTACAGGACGGAGACGCCGTAGCCGACGGCAACGAGGAGCAGGCTGAAAACACCTGCGATCAGAGCCAGCGGCACCGCGGGATGCAGGATGTTCAGCCGGCGGAAGAGGTTGCACAGGAAGCCGACGAACACCTGAGCGGGTGTGCGCGGACTCTTGGAGTACTCCATGGCCGCCTTGACGACGTAGAACACCGCGGTGTTGGCGGCGAGCGCCGCCCGGCCCATGACCGCAGCGTTGGGCAAGGTGACCAGGTAGTTGCACTTCAGCAGGATGCGCTGCTGGTCGTCCGGGTTGAACGCGCCCTCGACCCAGTGCAGCTCGCGGTGAAAGTCGAGCAGGCCGAAATCGTAGGTCGTGAAGGCCTTCTCGACTCCGCTGTCGGCGAACACGACTTTGTAGGTCGCGTCGGATTGCAGGTAGATCAGCGCGCGCACGACGATGCTCGACGACAGGAAGCGCAGGTTGCCGTCGTAGTGCTTGTCGAACAGCCCCTGGTCGCCGCCGCGGTCCTTGTTGTAGTGCGACAGGTAAAGCTCGTCGGTGTGTTTCATCGGCGTGACGGCGCTGCCGGCCGGCACGTGGCGCTCGATGAGGCTGCGGATCAGCGGGCTGTCGCGCAGGCGGTCGATGCGGGCGATCACCGACGGCGGCAGGGTGCTGACATAGACGTGCTTGGACGGCCGCTGCGCCAGGTCCTTCCGGAAGTGGTCCTCGACCCAGCTGGTCAGCCAGTCGATGAGGGTCCGGTCGGTCGGATCGTCGAACCGCCCGAGGGTCGCGGGAAAACACGCGCCGTTGCTCATGCCGTTGCCTTTGCGAGAGGATTGAACCCGGCCAGCACGGCGCCGAGCAGGGCGACCGTCAGCACCAGCCCGCCGCCGATGCGGACGGCCCGCCGACGCCGGTCGCCCGCCAGCTCCATGGCGAGCAGGCCGAGGTTGAGGACGACGTGCAGGCCGGCGAGCGGCCACCAGGCGTTGCGGAACTGCGGATTGATCAAGGTGCCGCCGAAGGCCGCGACATTGCCCAGGATCATGGGATGAGCGGTCAGCGAATAGGGAAAGGCGGTGATGCGCTCGGCCGGCAAGCCGGCCACCTCATGGCCGTAGTAGGTCCTGTCGAGGCCGAGCGCGGCCGCGCCGCTGAGGTTGAGCAGGATGCCCCCGGCGATCACGGCCAGCGAGATGAGGTCGATGGGGGCCTGGAGGTAGACGAACGCCAGGGCCGCGACCGAAACGGTCTTGAGGACGATGGCATCGCGCTTGAAGGAGTCGAACGACGTCACGCCGAAGGCGAAGGCCCGCCAATAGAGGCCGTAGTACAGGAAGCTCACCAGATAGAGCGCGAGCACTGGGACGACGGCCATGCACCAGCGAATGACGCATTTGCGTGTCCGGCGCGTGACGGATCGGCTGCAGTTTCGTGTTGCACGCTCAGGATGGCGTGCAGCCGGCGGATGACCCATAGTCGCTCAGGTGCGGATTCTCTCTTTCCTCGTCTTTGTCCTGGCCTGTATGGCGGCTCCCGCAGACGCCATGGATTTCACCGTCGCGTCCGGCGCCGGTGGCCGTCGGATCGTCGTCGCCAGGGGCCCGATCGTGGAGGGCGATGCCCAGCGCCTGCGGACCGCCCTGCAGGGCGCCGACGGGGACCCCTCGGGGCTACGCACCCTCGCGCTGGACAGCATGGGTGGGTCGGTCGTGGAGGCCTTTCGCATGGCCGAGGTGATGGACAACGCCAAGGTCGCGACCCTCGTGCGTGCCGGCGCCTCCTGCGCCTCGGCTTGTGCGCAGATCGTTTTCCTCGCGGGGACCTATCGCACGGTCGAGGAGGGCGGCCGGCTCGGCTTGCACGCCTGCTCGCGCAGCGGCGATGCGACGCCCGTGCCGCTGTGCCACGAGGCGATTGCCCAGCACGCGATGATGCGCGGCGCGCCCTACGGGACGATCTCGGCCTTCATGTACCTGACGCCGCCGGGACAGGTCCGCTGGCTCGACGCCGAGGATTCGGATTGCTGGGGCCTGACGCTGTGGCCACCGGGCAGCAATCGCGGCATCAACAAGCCAGGCGAGGCGCCGCCCTGCATCCTGCACGGGGCGCCGCCGAAGAAGCCTGCCAGGTAGGACGGGGCCGTTTAGCGCGCTTCCTAGCGCGCGAAGATCTTTGGTCGACTCATTGCTGGGAGCGCGCCACTCCGTGGCGCTCATGCGATGTTGAAGCGCCGAGGAAGAGCGCCACGGAGT
>JADHLS010000347.1 GCA_016780605.1 Reyranella sp. | reverse complement strand
GGCCGTCGCCGTGTCCTGGAATGTGACCGTGCCCGTGTTGTTGATGGTGGCATTGGCGGCCGTCGAAGTATTCTTGAAGAACAGGAAGCTGGTGACGTTGTTGATGACGGCATTGGCAGCGGTGGCGCTGCTCTGGAAGTTGATGAAGTTGCCGCTGCTGTTGGTGATCGTCGGCACGTTCGACGAGCTATTGGTGATGCCGGCACCATTGAGCGTCAGGTCGCCGTTGGAAACGGTGAACGTATAGGCCGGGGCAACGGTCGTGAAAGAGAGGCTGCCAACCGTGGTGACGGCCCCTCCGTTGGCAGTGTCAATGGATGTCCTGCTCGACGCGCCGAAGGTCGCGACGCCCGTGGGAACGCCGGCGGTCCAGTTGGCGGCATTGTTGAAGGCGTTGGTCGGCGGCGACGCGATCCACGTCGAATCCTGGGCGACGACGCCAAAAGGCGCCATGCCAACAACAGACAACACCACTGCCCGCAACGCAGTCGACTGCACGCTCGTCCCCCCGAACCGGCTGCGCACACCGAAGAATCGGTGTCACGCCTCCCGCGCCAGTATCGGGACTTTGCCAACGCAAGGTTGCGGGAGCAAGTCTGGTAGAGCCCTCAGCAGGACTGCAACTCGCCCTGCTGTGTATCAGAGGTTACCCGGCAGCCCTACTCCGCAGCTTGCCGCCGCCGCGTGATGTTCTCGAAACGCTGCTGGCGCCGCTCCATGCGGGGATCGTCCATCTCCGGCGCCATCGGCTCGGCCACCCAGCCGTCGCGGCCGGGCACGTAGTTGCGGTTGGTCTGCGCCGGGTTGCGGTTGACCAGAGGCCTTGCGTAGAGCGGGTTGGTCATGCTGCGCACCTCGTGCTCGATCTGGAACAGGTGCTTGCCGCTTTCCAGGTCGGTGATCTGCTCGAAGCGGTACTGGAACTGGTTGCTCTCCTCGGTGACGAGGTCGCGCTCGAGCAGCCGCTTGTGCGGGCGGGAGAAGTTGGCGACGTAGACTTGGATGTGATGGCCGTCATAGGCCGGCAGCTTCCCCTTGGTCTCGCGGAAGATGAGCTCCTGGGTGGGGCCGACAGACACGTGCGCCGCCGACGCGCCGCCCTTGTCCGAAACCGAGGCGGGGGTCTCGAAGATCTTGCGATAGAAATCGGCGATGGCCTTGGCCGACCCCACCGGCACGTCGAACTCGACATAGGGCATGCCGAGCTGCATGCGGCCGAAGCTGCCGGGCTCGTGGATCAGGAGCTTGTTACCCCAGGGGCAGGTCGTCTCGACATGGCCCTCGCGTTCCGCGAAGGAGAAGCGCGTTCCTTCCAGCGGCTTCTTCATCTTCTCCAGGCGGGCGAGCAGGGCGGCGCGGTCAGGGATCACCAGGCCGACGCGGCCGCGCAACTGCTGGGGCTTGCCGGTGACCAGATGGAACTGGCTGTGGCCGACATTGACCCACATGTTGTCGATGCTGGTCATCAGGTAGGGGTCGCGCGTCAATCCCAGGCCGCTGATATAGAACAGCGTCGTCAGGCCCTGGTCCTCGACCTGTAGATTGACGTGCTCGAGGCCGACGATGTTGCCGAGGTCCTCGGCACTGCGGTCGTAGTGCTTGCCGTTGCTTGCCATGAGCTCGCCTCCGTCGAAGGAAGGGGAGCTTTGCACGGATTCGAGTTGGCAGCCCCTGCAAAAAATGCGGAACTGCCCAATCAAAGAGCAAAGCCAGAACGCGGCCGGGAGGAACAGGCCATGATCACCAAATTCGACAGCTCCTATGTCGGCTCGGTCGACCTGGAAGATCCGGGGTATCTCGGCAAGCCGATCAACGACCGGTGGTACTCCAACGAGGAGCTGGCCGACGTCATGCACAAGACGGTCAGCTACGCCAAGCAGATGGACCGGCTGGGCTACGACACCTTGTGGATGGCCGAGCACCATTTCCAGCCGGAGGGGACGGAGTGCATCCCCAACCTGCTGATGATGGCGACGCACCTTTGCGGCGTGACCCGCAACCTCAAGATCGGCTGCGGCTTCAACATCGTGCCGATGTGGCATCCGCTCCGGCTGGCCGAGGACTATGCCATGGCCGACATCCTGACCGGCGGCCGCGTGATCTTCGGCATCGGCCGCGGCTACCACACGCGCGAGGTCGAGACCTTCGGCTCCCCCCTGATAGACCAGGACGCCAACCGCGAGCTGTTCGAAGAAGGCGTCGACATCATCTACAAGGCCTTCAATGAGGAGCGCTTCAGCCACAAGGGCAAGCACTTCACGATCCCGCCCGAAGTGCCCTATCGCGGCTACACGCTGAAGGAGCTCACGCTGGTGCCGCGACCGCTGCGCCGGCCGGTGGAATGCTGGCAGCCGATCCAGAGCGGCTCGCAGCGCGCGTTCGACTTCATGGCCAAGTACGGCATCAGCGGTGTGATCGGCGGCGGCTCGGCCGAGGGCGGCGCCGTCGACCGCCACATGTCAGAGTTCCGCGCCGCCTACCAGCGCCGCGGCATCGAGCTCAAGCCCGGCGAGCGGCTGGCGCTCGGCTACCAGTTCTGCATCGCCGAGAGCCGCGAGGCGGCGATGCGCAAAGCAGCGAAGTTCTACGAGGAGAACATGAAGATGTTCGGCGAGCTCCGCCTGGTGCGCGCCATCACCGACGAGCAGATCGCGGCGATGCGCGATCCGAGCCTGGTGCCCAGCACCAAGCTGCCGCGCATCGAAGATGCGGTGAAGGCGGGCGGGTTCCTGGCCGGCACGCCGGCCGACATCATCGAGGAGCTGAAGAAGGTCGAAGCGCGCTATCCGGGGCTCGAGCGCGTGATCTGCACCATGCCGCTCGGCACGCACCTCGCCGACACGCTGGAGCAGCTCGACCGCTTCGCCAAGGAAGTGATCCCGGCCTTCAGGCCCATGCGGGCCGCCGCGGCTGCCGACTGACGGAGGAAACGATGATCTTTGAAATACGCACCTATCTTCTGAAGCCCGGCACGGCACCGCAGGCCGAACAGGCGTTCGGCGAACGCATCGAGGCGCGCGCCAAGCTGTCTCGCATCGCCGGCTTCTGGCGGACCGAGGTCGGCACGCTGAACCAGATCATCCATATCTGGCCCTACAAGGACCTGAACGAGCGTGACCAGATCCGTGCTGAGGCGGTGAAGAGCGGCGTGTGGCCGCCCAAGATCGCCGACTTCGTCATCGACATGGAATCCAAGATCCTGCATCCGGCGCCCTTCTCGCCGGCCTTCGAGCCGGGCGAGCATGGCGGCCTCTACGAGTTCCGCACCTATACCTACGGCCCCGGCGCCATCCCCAAGGTGATCGAGGCCTGGAGCCCGCGCATCAAGGAGCGCAGCGCCGTCTCGCCGCTGATTTTCGCGGGGTTCACCGACATCGGCGCGCTGAACCAATGGGTCCATGTCTGGGCCTACAAGAACATGGGCGATCGCGAGACACGCCGCGCCCAGGCGATGAAGCCCGGCCAATGGCCACCGCCGCGCCACGAGAGCGTGACCCTGCACAAGCAGACCAGCACCTTCGCCATCCCGGCGTCCTGGTCGCCGCTGCGGTAGGGATCGGGCTTGAGGACGAGCCGGTGATCTTCGAGATGCGCACCTACCTCCTGCGGCCCGGTGCCGTGCCGCTGCTGGAGGAGGCCTTCGGAAAGGCCCTGCCCGCCCGCGCCAAGCTCTCGCGGCTTGGCGGCTTCTGGCGCACCGAGGTCGGCACACTGAACCAGGTCATCCATGTCTGGCCGTATCAGGATGCGGGAGAGCGCGCCCGCATCCGCGCTGATGCGGTGAAGCGCGGCATCTGGCCACCCAACAACGGCGACACGCTGGTGGAGCAGGAAACCAAGATCCTGCATCCCGCGCCGTTCTCGCCGCACTTCGAGCCGGGCGAGCACGGCAATCTTTACGAGTTCCGCACGTACACGTTCGCGCCGGCAGCGATCCCCCGGGTAGTCGAGGCGTGGGCGCCGCTGGTGAAGGCGCGGACGGCGGTCTCGCCGCTGATCTTCGCCGGCTACACCGACATCGGGCCGCTCAACCAGTGGGTCCATGTCTGGGCCTACAAGAACATGGCCGACCGCGAGGCGCGGCGCGCCCATGCGATGAAGTCCGGCCAATGGCCGCCGCCGCGGCCGGTGGACGTCGTCGTGCTGCGCCAGGAAAGCATCTTCGCCGTGCCGGCAGGCTTTTCGCCGTTGCGTTGAACCCCACCATCGGAGG
This sequence comes from Reyranella sp., assembly GCA_016780605.1. Taxonomy (GTDB): domain Bacteria; phylum Pseudomonadota; class Alphaproteobacteria; order Reyranellales; family Reyranellaceae; genus Reyranella. The sequence goes on along the minus strand of JADHLS010000347.1, from coordinate 1,900 downwards.
CGTCCCATGCCCATCTCCTTCCGTCAGGTCGGCCCCTGCTTCGCAGCCGAGGTCGACGGCGTCGACATGCGCAAGCCGCTCAGCAAGGAAGAGGTGGCGTCGATCCACGCCGGCATGGACCGGTACGCCGTGCTGGTGTTCCGCGACCAGAAGATCGACGACGCCCAGCAGCTCGCCTTCACCGAGAGCCTGGGCGGGATCGAGCACGCCATCGGCACCAGCCTGCGCGCCGCCAACGAGTACCGGCTGCCGACAACGTTCGCCGACGTCTCCAACCTCGACAAGGACAACACGCCGTTCAAGCGCGACGATCGGCGCCGGCTGTTCGCCATCGGCAACCGGCTGTGGCACTCGGATTCTTCCTTCAAGGTGGTGCCGGCCAAGTACTCGCTGCTCCACGCCATCAGCATTCCGTCCAAGGGCGGCAACACGCAGTTCGCCGATATGCGCGCGGCCTACGACGCGCTCGATGCGGAGACCAAGGCCGAGGTCGAGAACATGGTGTGCGAGCATTCGCAGATGTACTCGCGGCAAATCATCGGCTTCTACGACTTCACGGACGAGGAACGCGAGCGCTTCAAGCCGGTGCGCCAATGCATGGTGCGCACCCATCCGGTGACGGGACGCAAGTCGCTCTATCTCTCGTCACATGCCGGCAGCATCGTCGGCTGGCCGATGCCCGAGGCGCGCGGTTACCTGCGCGATCTGATCGAGCACGCCACCCAGCGTGAGTTCGTCTACACCCACAAATGGCGCGTCGGCGACCTCGTGATGTGGGACAACCGGCAGACCATGCATCGCGCCCGGCCCTTCCCGGCCCACGAACCGCGCGACATGCGCCGCACGACGCTGGCCGGCGACGGGCCAACGGCGGTGCAGGAAGCCGCCTAGCTCCGCTCAGGGTTTACCGGCACAGGCGCATCCAGCGACCTTCTTGCACATCGCCTGCTTGCCGTTGAGCTTGGCGGGAATGCACTCGCCGCCACAAGGAATCTCATTGGCCCGGCAATGGAAGCAGCAATAGCGTCCGGGGTAGTCGCCGCCGCTCAGGCTTCCGTTGGACCTGCTGCCGCTGCCGCTATCCTGGCCTTGGCCCGGCCCTTGGCCTTGACCCTGCCCCTGTCTCTGCCCCTGGGCCTGCGCCAGCTCGGTAACCGGCTGCGCCAACTCGGTAACGGACGCCTGTTCCTCCCGATCCGGCCACGGTGTGTAGTTGGTGGCCGCAAGCACAGGCATGCTCACCAAGACCAACAACAAAGCCAGCACGCGCATCACCTGCTCCCGATCCTCATGGCCACGGCGGGAAGGGTATAGCACACCCGCCGGTCAGGTTTTCAGCAGCGCCGCCATGACGCGGTCCCGAGTGAACGGCATGTCGTGAATGCGCACGCCAAGCGCATGATTGACGGCGTTGGCGATCGCCGCCGCCGTCGGCCCGACCGTGCACTCGCCAACACCCAGGGTCGGATTGCCCGCGCCGTCGACGAACTCGACCTGCATCTCCGGCACCTCGCTGAAGCGCAGGATGGGATAGCTCTCCCAGTCGCGCGAGGCGATGCCTTCACCGTCGAGCTTCACCTGTTCCTTCAAGGTCCAGCTCACGGCCTGGATGATGCCGCCCTCGAGCTGGTTGCGCGCGCCGTCAGGATTGACCACCAGGCCGGCGTCGGCGACGCACCAGACGCGGTCGACCTTCACTATCTCCTGAACCGTGACCTCTGCCACCACGGCCGCATAGGCGGCCCGGTTCTTGTAGCGCGCGAAGGCAAGACCGAGGCCTTTGCCCGTGCCGGCCCGAACGCTTGAAGGTCCGCGCCCGGCCCAGTTGGCGCGCTCAGCGACCAGCTCGATCAGGCGCCGGGCGCGCTTGTCGGACAAGACGGACAGCCGATAGGCGACG
>JADHLS010000346.1 GCA_016780605.1 Reyranella sp. | reverse complement strand
ATCCCAAGGCCTATCGCGAGAAGGTCGGACCCGAGGAGTTCGCCAAGAAGCCGATCGGCGCCGGCCCCTACAAGATCGTCAAGAACGAGCTCGGCAAGGAAGTGGTGTTCGAGCGCTTCGAGGACTACTGGGCGGGCTCGCCCAAGGGCAAGCCGGCGATCAAGACGCTGCATGTGCGCTTCGTGCCGGATCTCGCCACCACCATGACCGAGCTGCTGGCCCAGCGCGCCGACTGGATCTGGAACATCAATCCCGACCAGGCCAATGACGTGAATCGCATGCCGTTCCTGCAGGCGGTGCGCCAGGAATCGATGCGCATCGGCTATCTGTCGATCGACGCTGCCGGCCGCTCGGGCGCGGGCAATCCGCTGACCAACCAGAAGGTGCGCCAGGCGATCTGGCACGCCATCAACCGGCAGGAGATGGCCGACAAGCTGGTGCAGGGCGGCAGCCGCGTGCCGCAGGCGCCCTGCTTCCCGAGCCAGTTCGGCTGCGACGCCGACGCCGCGGTGAAGTATGCGTACGATCCGGCCAAGGCCAAGGCGCTGCTGGCCGAGGCAGGCTTCCCCAACGGCTTCGAGGTCGAGTTCGTGACCTACGTGCAGCCGACGTCATGGAGTGCGGCCATCCAGAACTACCTGCAGGCCGTCGGCATCCGCGCCAAGATCACCCAGCTGCAGGTGGCGCCGGCGATCCAGAAGGCCTGGAAGGGCGAGGCGCCGCTCTATCACGGCAGCTGGGGCAGCTACTCGATCAACGACGTCTCGGCGGTCTTCCCGGTGATGTACGGCAAGGACGCCAACGACAACTACAGCCGCGATTCCGAGCTCGAGAAGCTGGTCGCCGACGGCGGCGCCACGTCCGATCCGGAGGTGCGCAAAAAGGCCTACTCGGCCGCCATCAAGCTGATGACCGAGAAGGCCTACTGGCTGCCGCTGTTTACCTACGTGAACACCTATGCCTTCTCCAAGCAGCTCGCGCTCAAGACTTTCCCCGACGAGCTGCCGCGCTTCTATTTGGCGAAGTGGCAGTAGGGCACAATCCGCCGTTGGCGGATTGTGCCCTACCAAGTGAAGCGGACGCCGGCGGTCAGCGCATGGTTGCTGGCGCCCGCGCTCACCTCGCCGTCGTAACGCAGGTAGGCCTGCACGGCGTCGGCCACCTGGGTGGCGGCTGAGAAACCGAGCGCCGCCGAATCGCGCTGCGGCGAGGCGCCGTAGACGGTGAAGGCGTTGGACGGCGCGCCGGCGAGCGACGCCGTGATCGGCCGGCTGACGTCGGCGAACTCATGCAGCCAGCCCAGCCGCAGCGCGACGTCGAGCGCGCGATGGTTGGCGAGCTCGAACGAGCCCGCCAGGGTGGCGCCGAGCGTCGTGCGCAGCGAATTGGTCGTCTGCGGCGCGACGTTGAGGGCGAGCGACTGGGCGCTGCCCGATTCGCTGAAGCCGTTCTGGGTCACGGTCGCGGCCTGCAGGCGGGCGAACGGCGTGACGCTGAGCGGTGCGGGCTGGAAGACGGCGAAGCGGTAGCCGGTCTCGGCCTGGCCGAAGAACTGGTTGGCGCCGGTGGTGCCGTTGGCCTGGCGGGGCTGCAGGCCGGGGATGATGATCTGGCGCTGCATCTGGTTGGCCGAATAGGCGTAGCCTGCGAGCGCATCGGCGTAGAACTCGCTCTGGGTGAAGCTGCCGTAGACGGTGGCGCTCACCGTGTCGCTCCAGCCGCGGCCCATGAAGCTGTCGACCCACTGGTTGCCTGCGGCATAGCCGGCGCCGAAACCGACCAGGAAGCGCGGATCGATGCGGTAGTCGATTCCGGCGGCGCCACCGCCGAAATTGTAGGTGAGCGTCGAGGCGTTGCCGTTGCCCGCGACGCTGCCCAGCCCGCCCAGCGCGCCCGCCCACGCCGTCCACGGCGTCGTGCCCTCGCAAGCGTCGATATCGCAGGCCTGCGCCAGTGCCTGGCGCTGGCCGGTGCTGGTCGTGCCGCGGGCCGCTGCCATCTGCTGGCCGACCGCGCTCATGAACAGGTTGGCGCCCTGCAGGTTGGTCGTGCCGAAGTCGGCGTAGGGCTGGCCGCTGATGGCGCCGAGCGCCGTCGGGCCCTGGCTGTTGCTGAGCACGCTCAGCGCGTTCAGCACGTCGTTCAGATCGCCGGTGGCGCTGGCATTGACCTGGTCGAGCACAGCGCCCACGGCGTACTGGTTGGCTGTCTGTGCGCCGGCGGCGAAGGCGCTCTGGTTCTGGAACAGCGTCAGATAGACGTTGTTCGTGTCGTAGGAGAGCGTCGGCGTCAGGAAAGCGAAGTTGCTGCTCACACCCGAATAGGTCCCCAAAACACCGCCGGTCGCATTCAGGATCGTGTAGGTCGTGTAGCGCGCGTAGCTGCCCGACTGGGCCAGCACCTGCACGTTGGTGCCGTTGATGGTGGCGCTGCCCGAGACGTTGAGGCGATCGCTCTGTCCGGAGGCATTGGTCTCGACCTGATAAGTGCCGCCGTTCTGCACCAGGTTGCCAGCGACGGTCAGCGTGCCGATCGAGTTGCCGGGGGCAATGGTGGCGTTTTTGGCGGTGAGGCCCGCGACCGTGCCGCTGCCGCCGAGGCTGCCGCCGCTCAAGGTCACGGCGCTCGCCAGGCTGCCGTTCACGATCAGCGTGCCCTGGTTGACCGTGGTGCCGCCGGTGAAGGTGTTGGCGCCCGAGAGGGTGAGCGTGCCGGTGCCGGTCTTGAACAGCGAGCCGCCGGTGCCGCCCAGCAGGCCGCCGTCGGCGATGACGCCGCTCACCGTCGTCGAGAGGTTGTTGCCGCCGACCGTGAGCTGCTTGCTCCCGAGATTGTAGCTGCCCGCGCCCGCGATCGAGCCCGCCGCCATGCCGCTCGATGCAAGGCCCGAAATGTCGACGGTGCCGCCGGCGTTGGTGACGAACTGCGCCTGGCCGCCGGTCGAGTTGGCGCGAAAGCCGGTGAAGCCGCCGGAGTTGGTGGTGACGGTCGCCGTGCCGGCGCTGGTCGTCCCGAAGAAGGCAGTGACGCCGGGGCCGGTGGTCGTCACCGACGTCATCGCGGTGGTGTCGACATTGACGAACTGCAAGGTGGCGTTGTTGGTGATCGCGCCCGCGATCGATGTGCCAGGGTTTCCGGCGAGGCCGAGCTGCAGGGCGCCGTTCGAGACTGTCGTCCCGCCAGTGTAGGTGTTGGCGCCGGTCAGGATCAGAAGGCTGTTGTTCGCGCTCGCCTGCTGGACCGAGCCGGTGCCCGAGATGGCATTGCTGAAGGTCGCCTGGCTGGACTGGTTGAAGACCAACGCGCCGTTATTGACGATATTGCCCGTGATCGAGCCCGTCGTCGTGCCGTTGCCGAGCTGCAGCGTGCCGCCGCTGATCGTCGTGCCGCCGGTGTAGGTGCTGTTGCCGGTCAGGATCAGCGTGCCGGTGCCGGTCTTCACCAGCGATCCGCCGGTGCCGCCGAAATCGCCGCCATTGGTGATCGAGCCGCCGAACGTGGTGCTGAGATTGTTGCCGCCGACCGTGAGCTGCTTGCTGCCCAGCCGGAAGGTGCCGGTGCTGCCCTCGATCGAGCCCGCCGTCATGCCGCTCGAGCTGAGGCCGGAGATGTCGACCACGCCGCCGGCACTGGTGATCAGGCGCGCCTGGCCGCCCGTGCTGGTGCCGGTGAACTGCGACTTGCCCAAGGCGCCGGTGTTGGTGATGGTGGCGGTGCCGGCTGTCGCGCTGCCCGAGAAGGCGACCGTGCCCGAGCTGTTGTTGATGGTGGCGCTGCCGGCCGTCGTGCTGCCGGCGAAGGTGATTATGCTGCCGCTGTTGGTGATGGTGGCGCTGCCGGCCGAGGCGCTGCCGGTGAAGGCGATCGTGTTGCCGCTGCCGTTGGTGATGGTGGCGCTGCCCGCCGATGCCGAGTCCTGAAAAGAGACGGCCGCGCCGGCAAAGGTGTTGTTGATGGTCGCCGTGCCCGCCGTCGAGCTGTTCTGGAACGTGATTCTCGCGGTGGCCGCCGTGTTGCGCAGGGTGGCGTCGCCGGCGCTGCTGGAATTGCTGAACAGCAACGTGCCGCCGCCGGCCACCTGGACGATGGGCGCCGTCGACGACAGATCGACAATGCCGCCGCTCAGGAACTGGTAGCTGTTGCTGATCGTGAAGGTGTAGCCGGGCGCACCGGCCGCGAACTGCCAGCCGCCGACCGATGTGCCGATGCCGATGGCAACGGTGCGGCTCGTGCCCAAGGTGCTGAACACCGCGGTCTCGGAGGAAAGCGGGAAGGCAGCGTTCTGCCAGTTGGCCGGGTTGGCGTAAGGCGGGCTGGTGCCGATCCAGTTGTTGGTCTGGCCCATCGCTGACAACGGCATCAGGCAGGTGCCGGCAAGCAAAGTCGCCAGCAGCGACGCCGGACGAAACCACTCCCGATGTGCGCCGCTCCCCAACGGCGCGCCCAACGCGACGGTCATGCTCTGAGCTCCCCCCGAAGCTCAGATCATCCTAACACTCATTCGAAAAGAACTTGAAGCATCGGTGACAATTGTTACGCAAGCAAACTGTAGATTTTCAGTCGCTGAGCGGCGCGCTCCAGGCGTTGTATCCGTACACCCAATCGGGGTTGGTGGCGGTCTTGCCCCAGCTGTTGGCGCGCGACGTCCCCTGCATGCGCGCGGTCCTTGGTAGCCGATTGGTCTCATAGCGCTTGAACGCGGCCGCCACGCCGTCGCGCTCGATCCCAGCCAGGCAGCGCGACAGGATCGCGGCATCTTCGATCGCCATCGCCGCACCCTGCGCCATGTATGGTGTCATCGGATGGCAGGCGTCCCCCAGCAGCGCGATATTGCCGTCGACCCAGCGCTCCAGCGGATCGCGATCGACCAGCGGGCGCTTGTGCACGTCGGGGCAGGCTGCCAGCACGCGTTGCACGTCGGGATGAAACCCTTCGAACGCCGCGCGCAAGACGTCGACGTCGCCCTTGGCCGACCATGATTCGAGGTTGAAGCCGGGCTCGGGCTGGCTGGTGACGAAATACACCTCGCTGCGGTCGGCCTTGACCGGATACATCACGATGTGGCGGTCCTCGCCCCACCACTTGGTGCAGTCGCCCATGTCGAAGCCGCCGAGCCGAGACGCCGGATAGACGGTGCGATAGGCGATGCGGCCGGTGAAGTGCGGCTCCTCCTCGCCGAACAGCGCGGTGCGCACGACGGAGTTCACACCGTCGGCTGCGACCACGGCATCGGCGGTGACGGTATTGCCGTTCTCGAAGCTGAGGTGCACGCCATCGGCCGTCTGGTCGAGACCGAGCAGCCGGTGGTCGAGATGGATGAGCTCATCCGGCACGATGCTGGCGAGCGCCGCATGCAGGTCGCCGCGATGGGCGAGCAGATAGGGAGCGCCGTATTTCTGTTCGGCTTCGGGGCCGAACACCATGTCGAACATCACGTCGCCGGTGCGCCAGTCGCGGTTGTTCCAGGAGCGCGGATAGAAGGTCTCGGCGCGCAGATGGGCCTCGAGGCCAAGACCGCGCAGCACATGCATCGCATTGCAGCCGATCTGGATGCCGGCCCCCAGCCGCGCGAACTGCCGGGCCTGCTCGTAGACGGCGACCCCGATGCCGACCTTGCGCAGCGCGGCCGCCGCGGCAAGCCCGCCCATGCCGGCGCCGATGATGGCGATCTTCAGGCCAGCAGGCATTCGACACCTCCTGCCGGCCGCGGCTTAAGGACCGGAGTCTCGACGGCGCAGCGTGCCTCGGCGATCGGGCAGCGCGGATGGAAGCGACAGCCGGGCGGTATGTTGGCGGGATCGGGCAGCGTGTCGCCAAGACCGACATCGGGCACGCCGAGCCCCGGCTCGGGTGTCAGGACCGAGGCCAGCAGCGCCTTGGTGTAGGGATGCTCGGGCTTGGCGAACAAAGTCTCCGTCGGTGCGCGCTCGACGAAGCGGCCGAGATACATCACCGCCACTTCGCTTGCGACGTGCTCGACGACGGCAAGGTTGTGGCTGATGAAGAGGTACGTAAGACCGAGGTCGCGCCTGAGCTCGGCCAGCAGGTTCAGGATCTGCGCCTGCACGGAGACGTCGAGCGCGCTGGTTGGCTCGTCGCACACCACGATGCGTGGGCGCAG
>JADHLS010000345.1 GCA_016780605.1 Reyranella sp. | reverse complement strand
CTGCTGCTCGGTGGGCGGGATCTCCTGGCCCAGATCGACGAAGCGCTGTTTGACCTTGGGATCGAGGAGCGCGTCGCGCACTGCCTTGTTCAATGTCTCGATCACCGATTCGGGTGTGCCGCGCGGCGCCCACAGCGCCTGCCAGATCGACGTATAGAAGCCGGGCAGGCCCGCCTCGTCGGCGGTCGGGATGTCCGGCGCGGCGGCGAGCCGCGTCGGCGCGGTGACGGCGAGCGCCTTGACCTTGCCGGCCTGCACATGCGGCAGGCTGTTCGACGGCTGGTCGATCATCATGTCGATCTGGCCCGCCAGCAGATCCTGCAAGGCCGCCGAAGCGCCGCGATAGGGTACGAAGTGGATGTTGGTGCCGCTCAGCTGCTGGAAGAAGAGCAGGGAGGTATGCGCCACCGTGCCGTAGCCGCCGCCGCCATCGGTCACCTTGCCCGGGTTGGCTTTCACCCAGGCCAGGAACTCGCGCAGGTTCGACACGTCGAGCGACTTGCGCACCAGGACGAGCTGCGACGTCGTGGCGAACATGACGATGGGAGCGAAGTCGCGCTCGAGGTCGAACGATACCTGCTGCATGGCGCCGAGCGTGATGTGCGAGCCCTGGTTGCCCGAGATCAGGGTGTAGCCGTCGGGTGTGGAGCGCGCCACGCGCGTGATGCCGATCGCGCCGCCAGCGCCGGTGACGTCCTCGATCACGACGCTCTGGCCGAGGGAAGCCTGCATCGGCTCGGCCAGGATGCGGCACAGCGTGTCGAGCGGACCGCCGGCTGAAAACGGCACGATGATCGTCAGCGGGCGATTGGGAAAGGACTGCGCCCTGGCAACGGCCGGCGCGACGATAAGGGGAAGAGTTGCAGTCCGAAGGAAAGCACGCCGTCGCATGTGGCCTCCACAACTTGGCACCAAGTCAGGCAACGCAACGCGGTCGCGGCGACATTGGCATCGGCGTCCAGTGCTGGCAAGGATCGGGCGGGCCCGCCTATACTCGGCGATCTCTGGCCGCAGGGAGTTCGCACATGGCGTCGCCGACCAATGCGTTCACGATTCCCAAGACCATGAAAGCCTGGGTGCTGGGCGGTCCCGATGAGCTCAGTCTGGTCGAGAAGCCGGTGCCAGAGCCCGGCCGCGCCGAGGTACTGGTGCGCATCGACGCCATCGCCGTCTGCGCCACCGACATCGAGATCATCAAGCACGGCCTGCCCGCCATCATCGACGGCGGCTCACCCTTCAACAAGAACTTCACGCCGGGCCATGAATATATGGGCACCATTGTGAAGCTCGGGCCCACGGTCGACGAGTTCGAGATCGGCGATCGCATCGCCGTCGAGGTCCATGCCGGCTGCGGCCGTTGCTTGCGCTGCCGCGAAGGCATGTACACCTCGTGTCTCAACTATGGGTTCCGCGAGAAGGGACATCGCGCCAACGGCTTCAGTACCGACGGCGGCTTCGCCGAGTATGCCGTCAACAGCGTCAACACCATGGTCCACGTCCCCAACGACATGCCCGACGAGGAGGCGACGCTGATCGTGACGGCGGGCACCGCCATGTACGGGCTCGATGTCATGGGCGGCATCATTGCCGGCGAGCCGGTCGTGGTGATCGGGCCGGGCCCGATCGGCCTGATGGGCGTCGGTGTCGCCAAGGCGTTGGGGGCCTCGCCGGTGATCCTCACCGGCACCCGCGAGCGCCGGCTCGAGATGGGCAAGCGGCTGGGCGCCGATCACGTGATCGACGTGACCAAGGACGGCGACGTTGTCGCGGCGGTCCAGCGCCTCACCCGCGGCAAGGGCGTGCACTATGTGTTGGAGTGCTCGGGCGCGCCCAATGCCCTGAACGAGGCGGCGCGCATGGTGAATCGCGGCGGCCGCATCTGCCTCGCCGCATTCCCTGCCGAGCCGGTCCCGGTCGACCTCGCCTATCTCGTGCGCAACAACATCTACGTCTTCGGCATTCGCGGCGAAGGCAAGAGCGCCACGCACCGCGCGGCCGCGTTGATGGCCCAGAAGCGCTTCGACGCCAAGCTGATCCATACCCATACCTTCGGGCTCGCCGAGGTGCCAACCGCCATCAAGTACGCCCGCGAGCGCATCGAGGACGCCATCAAGGTGGTGGTGAAAATGTCCACCGCGTAGAGGCCGAATCTGTGCAAAATGGATATTGCCGCCGCGGCGCGGCAGTTTAGCCAAAACCGGTCCCTTTCGGGCACGAGATATGGCAACCTGCGGTCGATTGGGTTGGGGACGAGAGCGCGCCGCGATGCACATCTATCGCCGAACCGCGACCGACAATGGCGATGAGCTCGGGCGGGCCATCCCCGGAGGCAGTTTTCATTGCGTCGCCGATACCGGCCGGTCGTTCGGCGGGCGCTATTCGCACCTCCATCTCGACTGGGTGGTGTTGAGCCGCCTCGAGGTCGACCAGGGCAGTGTCGTCACGACAGGCGACCGGGTGCCCGATTTCAGCGTCTGGCACATGATGAGCGCGCGCTGCGCCGCGAACGGGCAGGACGTCGCCGGCAACGAGCTGGTCGAGGTGCGGCCGGGCGGAGGCGGCACCATGCGCAGCGCCGACGTCGCGCAGGTCACGACATTCGGCCTGCAGTCCTCGTTGTTCGTCGAGGCGCCTGAGCTCGATCTGCCGTTCGGCTCGTCGTCCTCCGCCCGGCACAGCGGCCGTTGGCGCATGCCCTCGCAGGCGCCGCGACTGCGCTTCGAGGCCGTGACGCAAACCATGTGGCACCAGCTCGAGGAGCAGCCGGGGCTGCTGGAGTCGCCCGCCAACCGCATCACCCTGCGCAACGCCCTGTTCGAGGCTATCGCTCCGATGGGTGAAGCCGGCGCGTTCCGGCCGGACCGGGCGACGGTCGGCCGTCACAACAGGATCGTGATGCGCCTCGAACGCGCCATCGAGGAGGCGGGCGACCAGCCGCTCGACATGGTGGATCTCTGCCGGCAGGTCGGCACGTCGCGGCGCTCGCTCGAAGCGGTGGTGCGCCAGCGCACCGGTAAGTCGCCGTGGGAGTATCTGCGCTGGCGCCGCCTGTGGCGGGCGAGGGCGATGCTGCGCCGGCCGGACGACGACACGACGGTGACCGACGTCGCCTTCCGGTTGGGCTTCTGGCATCTCAGTCGCTTCGCCGGCGCGTACGCATCGATCTTCGGCGAGCGTCCGAGCGCCACGCTTGCGCGCGCCAAGGGGCAGAGCACGCACTGAGCGGCCGCGCGACTTGTGCGCAAACCGGATAGCGGTCGAGGGCTGCTCCCTCTAACCATGTCCTCATGAGCTTTCTGCGACAGGTGCACGGCATCGATCGGCGTAGCCTCATCAAGGTCGGCGTTGCCGCCGGCCTCACCGCCCTGACCCCAGCCGTGCGGGCGGCCGCCAGCACGCCCAAGATCGCGCTCGAAGAGCATTTCAGCATGCCGGTGTTCGAGCAACGCGGACTGGTGGCGAGGCCCACCAGCAACGATGCGATCTTCGCCGATATCGAGCGCCGTCTCACGGATTTCGGCGATGTCCGGCTCGCGGCCATGGACTCCGGCGGAATCGAGATGTCCGTGTTGTCGTTGACCACGCCGGGCGTTCAGGGCGAGAAAGACACGGCCACGGCGGTTCGGCTGGCCCGCGAGGCGAATGATTTCCTGGCACGCGAGGTGCAGAAGCGGCCGCGGCGCTATGGCGGCTTCGCCGCCGTGCCGATGCAGGATCCCCAGGCCGCAGCCGACGAGCTGCAGCGGGCCATCAAGGATCTGGGGTTCCGCGGTGCCCTGATCAACGGCCAGACCAACGGCCATTATCTCGACGACAGCCGCTTCCTGCCGTTCTGGGAGCGCGTGCAGGACTTGGACGTGCCGGTCTACCTGCATCCGGGCGACCTCGCGGACAGTCCGGCGATGTTCGCCGGCCGGCCCCAGCTCGAGGGTCCGGTCTGGGCGTGGACAGCCGATACCGGCGCCCATGCGCTGCGCCTGATCTTCTCGGGCCTGTTCACGCGCTACCCGCGCCTCAAGGTGATCCTTGGACACATGGGCGAGACGCTGCCCTTCCTGCTGTGGCGCATCGACAATCGCTTCGAGCTGGAGGTCGGTCGGAAACTGGCGCCCGAGGAGAAGCCGTCCTTCTTTTTCCGCCGCAACTTCGTCATCACGACGTCCGGCGTCTGCGACAACAACCCGTTGATCGATGCGCTGGCCGCGCTGGGCGCCGACAACGTGATGTTCTCCGTCGACTATCCGTATCAGGAGTCGAAGCAGGCCGGCGACTTCATCGAGGCCGCACCGATCGGCGAAGGCGTCCGGACCAGGATCTGCAACGGCAACGCCAGGCGCATCTTGAAGCTCTAGGATCAGCGCCGGCAGGCCTGGTCGATGCGATGCACGGAATTGTTGAAGACCGCGGCCATCTGCGGCGTCGTCGGAATCGCCTCGACGCGCTCCTGGTTGGCGAGAGGATCGAGCAGGACGCCGGACTCGATCAGCGCCTTCACGTCGCCGCCGTCGGGCACGATCGTCACGGTCATCCTGACCTGCGGCGGATCGATGCGCGTCAGCAGCACTGCGGTGTTGATCCAGGCCGGCGCACGCTGCTGGGCGACGATGCGGGAGTCGGTCGTTGTGCGGATGGCCCAGGCGTGGTCGACGAACTCCCGGACGATGCCGTCGCGGACGCAGGCCGCATCCACGGCATGGAACACCACATAGGTCTGGCCCGCCGCCGTCACCACCCGGTCGTCCGGGCGAGCACATGCCGCGGCCAACGCTGCGAGCAGCGCCGCCGGCACGATCCGCATCGGCTTCCTAGAAGACATGCCAGGTGACGCCCACATAGAAGGTGCTTTCCAGGGTGCCCGCGACTGGCGGGACATGCGGCGGATAGGGGTTGTCGCCGAACTTGTTCAGCCAGAAACGATAGCCCACGAACACGTCGAACACATTGGCCTTGTCGGCGATCAGCCGGCCGAAATCGAGAGTCAGGCGATTGTCGGTCTTGAACTCGCTGATGGTGTCGCGGCCGAAGCCGTCGGTGCCCTTGGGCAGCACGACGCTGGTGTTGCCGCTAACCTTCAGCGGGATTCCCGTGAAGGTAAGCGGCTGCATGTACTCCGCCTCGAATGTCGCGCTGGCCGCATAGTCGACATAGACCGAAGTGCCGGGAGGTGTGCCCTGCATCTCGACGATGCCGTTGTGGTTCCATTCCTTGTAGAAGCTTGCCGAGACGTTGAGGTAGCCGGGAACCTTCAGCGCCGCCTGGATGCCCACGAGGATGTCGCGCTTGCGCGGCGCCATGGCGTTGTTCTTGCTGTTGAAGTCGCCGCCGAAGTAGAGCGAGACGTCGCTGACCGGCCCGAACGTGAAAGCCACCGTGTTGAACATCTGGTTGAGGCTCAACGAGCCGCGATAGAGCCCGTAGACCTCAAGGGCGCCGTCGCTGATGCCGTACCACGGCACGGGATATCCCGGCCCGCCCCATGGCGCTTCCGGATCCTTGTTGTCGGACTTCAGGATATCGAGGTTGACGTAGTTGGTGCCGTACTTCCAGGCGTCGACGTGATTGAGCGTGAAGACGTTCTTGGTCGCCGGGAAGAGCAGGTTCGGCTCCGTCGTGGTGAAGTTGAAGGAGTAGCTGACCGACGTGTCGCTATAGACGAAGAATCCGGAACCTGCCGGCGCCGCTGCGGCTTCCGCGCGCGCCCCGGCGCGAGGAACCACCAGGGCGGCTGCGACGCTCGCCAATGCGACTGCGTAAAGACGAACCAAGCAACCTCGCTGACCGTCGAACTCCCCGACGGGATCGCTAGCCGTCGCAGGGGCTGTCGCACTATCCGGATTGCGCGAATTGTCACCGCGGGACTTCTGCGCAAACCGGATAGCGACCACTGCCGGGGCTGCCCTACTGATGCTTCGCGGGAAGCATGGCAGGTAGTGGAATGTCGCCGGCAGTGCGCGCAAGTCTGGTTGCAGCCGTCATCGGATGTGCGATGCCGCAGCTCGCGGCGGCACAGGCGACCGACGCGGCGCCCGCCGCTGCGAGCGAAGATCCCGATGCCTGGCGTTTCCAGTCGGCGCTCTATGGCTGGGCGATCGGCGTCTCGGGCAACATGACGGCGCGCGGGCAG
>JADHLS010000344.1 GCA_016780605.1 Reyranella sp. | reverse complement strand
CGTTCCAGGCGCTTCAGCGCCTTCTCGACCTTGGCGGTGGCATTGCCGCCCACGCCGACGAACACCGGCACGCGACCCCTCACGACCGCCACCGTCCGCGCCACCAGCTCGTCGATTTCCGCCTCGTCGAGCGTGGGTGATTCGCCCGTGGTGCCGAGCGGGAACAGGCCGTCAATGCCGAACGACAGATAGTGCTCGATCAGCCGCTCGTAGCTCTTGAAGTCGACCGCACCGTCCTTGAACGGCGTGATGATGGGAAGCCAAAGACCTTTGATCATGACTTCACGATAGGACTGGCCATGATATAATGAAAACGAATGTTTTCGATATAATCGTTCACAGTCCCTTATGCATAGAAACCTCGACATCTCCCTCATCCGCGCCTTTGTCGGCGTGGTCGATTCCGATGGCGTGACGGCCGCCGCCGCGGCGCTGGGCGTCAGCCAGGCCGCGGCCAGCCAGCAGATCAAGCGGCTGGAGGAGGCGCTCGACTGCCGGCTGTTCGAGCGCCAGGGCCGCAAGCTCGCGCTGGCGCCGGCCGGCGAGCGCCTGCTGGCGCAAGCGCGCCGGCTGCTGGCGCTGAACGACGAGGTCTGGTCGGCCATGCGCACGCCCTCCTTCGAGGGCGAGGTGCGCATGGGCGTGCCCTACGACATCATCGGCAGCTTCGTGCCGCCCGTCCTGCGCCGCTTCGCCAAGGCCCAGCCGCGCGTGCGCGTCAGCCTGGTGTGCGAGGATTCGAGCGTGGTGCGCGCGGCGCTGCGCAAGGGCGCCGTCGATCTCGCCCTCACCACCGAGGCCGAGTGCGGACGCCATGGCGAGACCCTGCGCACCGACCGGCTGGTGTGGGTCGGCGCGCCGGGCGGCGAGGCGCATCTGCGCGATCCGCTGCCGGTGTCGCTGGGTGCGCCGACATGCGTGTTCCGACCCGTGGCGATCGAGGCGCTGGGCCGCGCGCGGCGCGACTGGCGCGCGGTGTGCGAGGTGAGCCGGTTCGAGCCGGTCTATGCCGCGATCGAGGCCGGGCTCGCGGTGGCACCGTTGCTGCGCTCGTCGGTGCCGCCGCGCTTCGAGGTGTTCGACGGCAAGGCCGCGCGCGAGGCGCGCCTGCCGCCGCTGCCCGAGTTCCGCATCAACCTCTACGCCCCGCCCGGCCTCAGCCTCGCCGCCCGCGATCTCGCCGACCATGTGCGCGCAAGCTTTGCGCTGAGGTGAGTCTTTGCTGGGAGCGCGCCACTCCTAGTCGCGGTAAACCGCGACCCTGGCGCATCTTCTCTTTGTGTTGACATTACTTGAGCGCCACGGAGTGGCGCGCTCCCAGCAATGATTCAGCTCAACACACAATTGATACCATCGATCACTGTCATCGCTGAGGCTGTGAAACTATCATGCGGACATGCGCTTCTTGCTCGGATGGGCGGTCAAGCTCGGCTTCCTCGCCGTCGCTTACCTCGTGTTGACCGGCACCGTTCGCATCCAGCTGCCTGAGAAGCTGCTGGGTTACGAGGTGCCGCAGCAGGCCCGCGAGTGGGTCGACCGCAACTCGCAGATCACCGACATCGGCGCGAAGACGCAGGCCGGCTTCAAGACCATGGCCGACGGCATCAAGTAGCCACACGAAATTCCCACGCCTGCAGTTTGAGGGGGCGTCGGCCCGGGCCGTCGATCTTCGGATCGCGGCCCGGGCTTTTTTCGTCATGGGACTGTCATCCCCCCGTGTTTGATCACCTGGTGTTTGATCGCAGGACCGTGGAAGGAACAGTCTTGGATTCACCGGCAGCCATCGCGGGCGACATCGTCGTGCGGTCTTCGACCGAGGCCGACGTCCCGGCGATGGTCGAGATCTACACGCATCACATCAGCCATGGGCTGGGGACGTTCGATGCCGAGCCGCTGCTCGGTGACGACATCAAGCGGCGGCGCAAGAACATGATGAAGCGCCGCCTGCCGCACCTCGTGGCCGAGCGCGACGGCGTGATCGTGGGTTATGCCTACGCCGTGCCCTTCCGCAAGCGGCCGGCCTACCGCCATGCCGTCAAGCATTCGATCTATGTCCACCCCGACCATATGCGCTCCGGCATCGGCCGCCTGCTGCTGCCGGCGCTGATCGAGGCCTGCACCTCGGAGGGCTTTCGCCAGATGATCGGCTACGTCGATGCCGAGAACCTTCCGTCGCAGAGCCTGCATGAGGCGTTCGGCTTCCGCCGCGCCGGCCTGCTCGAAGGCGTCGGCTACCGATTCGGCCGCTGGACCGACACGCTACTGATGCAACGTGCGCTGGGTGAGGGAGCGACGACGGAGCCTGACGAAAATCCCGTCATCCCGACCGGAGCCGCGCGCAGCGAGGCGTAGCGGCGGGACCGGTTTTGTCAGCGCGTCGACAAAATAGGTCCCTCGACTACGCCGCCCTTCGAGCGGCTCCGCTCGGGATGACGGGACGCTACTCCCGCACCACGTAGGTGCAGAGCCGCACGCTGCCGTCGCTTTCGACTTCGCGATAGATGCCCTGGACCTCGACCTCGAAGCCGGGGAACAGATTGGCCGCCTTTTCGAACATTCTTAGATAATCAAGCATCGGCCGCGCCCGCTCGTCGAGCCGCTCGCCCGGCACGATGCTGGCGATGCCCGGCGGGTAGACAACGAACAGCGTCGTGGCGATGCGCCCGACGGCCTTGTCGATCGGCACGTAGTCGACGTCGTTGCGCACCAGCCGCTGCACCGCCTCGTGCGGCGCCATCACCGGGGTCGGCAGGTGCTCGGGCGCGAACTGCGCACGCTGCAGCGTGCTGACGCCGCTGTCGCGGAAGAAGGCATGCATCTCGGCGCAAAGATCGCGCAGGCGCAGGCCGGCGTAGCGCTTCGGCCGGCGGGCCACGAACTCGCCGATCGAGTCCTCCAGCCGCGCATTGTCGTCGTGCAGCTTCTTGAAGGCGACCAGCGAGCTCAGGAGCGTGCCGGCCTTGCTCGATTCCACGCCGGGCGTCAGAAGGAACAGCAGCGAATTGAGGTCGTTCTTCTCCGGCACCACCTGGTTTTCGCGCAGATACTGCGCCACGACGGGCGCGGGGATGCCGTGCTCGGCATAGAGGCCGGTCTGCCGGTCGAAGCCCGGCGTCAGCAGGATCAGCTTGTTGGGATCGGTGATGGCGTAATGCGGCGCCACGTGGTCGAAGCCGTGCCAGCGCTGGTCGGGCGCGAGCTCCCAGTAGCGCGGGTTGGAGGCGAGCTCGTCGGTCGGCAGGTCCTCCCACGGCACGTTGCCGACCTGGTCGGGCACGAAGGCCTCGAAGAACCAGCGCCGCGCCGGATCGCTCTCGCGCTCGCCGAACTCGCGGCGTATCGCCCGCACCTTCTTGCGCAGCTCGATGCCGAGCCGGATGGTGTCGTCCCACAGCACCTCGCCCGACTTGCCCTTCATCATCTGCGCGCCGACGTCGAGCGAGGCGAACAGCGGATAGAACGGCGAGGTCGAGGCGTGCAGCATGAAGAACTCGTTGAAGCGGCGATGCTCGATGCGCCGCCGCTGGCCCATGATGTGGCTGTCCTTGACGTGGATCTGCGAGGCCTGGCTGAAGCTCGCCAGCTGCTTGTGCGTCGACTGGGTGACGATGATGCCCGGTGCGTCGGGGCCGAGGCCGTTGAGGCCCATGCCGAAGCGGCCGGCATAGATCGGATGGAACTTCATGAAGCCGGCCCACGCCTCGTCGAACAGGATGTAGTCGCAGAGACGACCGATCTTCTCGACGATCAGCCGGGCGTCGTTGATGGTGCCGTCGTAGGTGCACTGCTCGATGACGGCGACGCGGAACGGACGCTCGCGCTTCCACGCCTCCTTGTCGCTGACCAGCGGATGGGTGCGGATCTTCTCGCGGATCGCCGCCTCGTCCAGCGCCTCCGGGAAGATCGGTCCGATCAGGCCATGGGCGTTGCGGTCGGTCTCGAGATAGATCGGGATGCCCTGGCCCAGGAACAGCGCGCCATGATGCGCGGCCTTGTGGTTGTTGCGGTCGAACAGCACCAGGTCGCCCTGGGCGACCAGCGCCTGCAGCACGATCTTGTTGGAGGACGAGGTGCCGTTCAGCACGAAGTAGGTCTTCTCCGCGCCGAAGATCTGCGCCGCCTCCTGCTGCGCCTTGAGCGCGGGGCCCTCGTGCACCAGCAGGTCGCCGAGATCGAGCACGGAGTTGTCGAGGTCGTCGCGGAACACCGATTCGCCCAGGTGCTCGACGAAGATGCGGCCGATCGGGCTGCGATTGTAGAACACGCCGCCATTGTGCCCGGGGCAGGTCCACAGCTGGTTGCCTTCCTCGGCATAGTCGACCAGGGCGCCGAAGAACGGGGTCTTCAGCGTCTCGGCATATTGCTTCAGCCGGCTCACCAGGTTGCGGGCGATGAATTCCGGCGTCTCCTCGGCGAGGAAGATGTAGCCGTCGATGTAGTCCATGACCTCGACCGGGATGTCCTCCAGCCGCTTGCGCCGCACCAGGATGACGATGGGCAGCTCGAGCCCGCGCTTGCGCATCAGGTTGATCAGCGCCGCGGTCTTGCCTTCCAGGCCCTTCTTGCCCCAGTCGACGACCATGCAGCCGATGGCCGTGTCGGTCTGCACCGCGATCTCCGCATCCTCGATGCGCCGCGCGCGCACGACCTGGAAGCCGAGCTTCTCGATGGCGCGCGAGATCTCATCGAGGCGAAGTCCCTCGAGATCGTCGGCATCGAACGCGGGCGCTGCGATCAGGACGGTGAAGCGGCGGAAGAAGTCCATGGGGCGATCCTTGATGACGAACAGAGCGTGCTTGCGAAAACGACCTCACCCTGAGGAGCGCTCCGCAGGACCGCGTCTCGAAGGGTGGCAGCGGGCACCTTGTCTGTTGCCATCCTTCGAGACGGCGCTTTGCGCCTCCTCAGGATGAGGCACGCTGCGTTGCTAATAAACCGCCGGAACATACATCGACTCCGGCACCGGATGCCGTGAATAGTCGGGCTTGTGCTCGCGCTCGGGCAGCACGACCGGCGTGTGCACGACCTCGTGGTAGGGCACCTGCTGCAGCAGGTGATGGATGCAGTTCAACCGCGCGCGGCGCTTGTTGTTGCCGTCGACCACCCACCACGGTGCCTCGGCGATGTGGGTGCGCGCCAGCATCTCCTCCTTGGCCTTGGTGTAATCCTCCCAGCGCCGCCGCGACTGCAGGTCCATGGGGCTGAGCTTCCACTGCTTCAGCGGATCGTGGATGCGCATCTGGAAACGCAGGTTCTGCTCGGGGTCGGTGATCGAGAACCAGTACTTCAACAGCACGATGCCCGAGCGCACCAGCATGCGCTCGAACTCCGGCACGGTGCGGAAGAACTCCTCGACGTCGGCCTCGCTGCAGAAACCCATGACGCGCTCGACGCCGGCGCGGTTGTACCAGCTCCGGTCGAACAGCACGATCTCGCCGCCGGCCGGCAGGTGGGGGACGTAGCGCTGGAAGTACCATTGCGTGCGCTCGCGCTCGGTCGGCGCGGGTAGCGCCACGGTGCGGCAGATGCGCGGGTTGAGCCGCTGGGTGACGCGCTTGATGGCGCCGCCCTTGCCGGCGGCGTCGCGGCCCTCGAACAGCACCACCATCTTGAGCTTCTGGTCGACCACCCAGTCCTGCAGCTTGATCAGCTCGCGCTGCAGCCGCAGCAGCTCGGTGAAGTACTGGCGGCGGTTGACGTCGCCGTCCGGCGGCGCGGCGATGCCGTCCGGCAGGCGCGCCAGAAGCTCGTCGCCCAGCTCCTGCTCGAGCTCCTCGTCGATATTGTCCTCCAGCTCGGCCTGGATACGGTCCTCGAGGCTCTGAGCATCGGCTTTGTCGGTATCCATCGGCGGCTCCTGCTTCGTTGGCGCAAGGTGTGCGGCGGACGTGACAGTTTCGCGACAGTGGCGGCACGGACATGAGCTCATCGGAGCGCGGACCTCCAGGTCCGCTCATGGTCTTCGTCTTCCGGACCGCCGGCGTCTTGCCGGCTCATACTCATGATGCCGGCTGGAAGCCGGCGGTCCGGAAGAGCATGCGCGGACCTGGAGGTCCGCGCTCCAGATGAGTCTTGATCTGCGTCAAGGCGAGGCCGGCAGCCCGTGTTCAGGCTTCACGCATGACG
>JADHLS010000343.1 GCA_016780605.1 Reyranella sp. | reverse complement strand
GTTGCTGGTCGCCAGCGGCTTGTTGAAGGCGAGGCAGGCCTCGCCTTCGGCGCGGCTGGTGTCCAGCGAGAAGCGACGATAGGCGAACGCCTCGTCCGGCGCGGCGGCGGGCTGGGGCAGCGGCACCGGTGCCGTCGAGGTCGGAGCGGAGGGGGCGGCGGGGGTGGTCGGCGCGGCGACCGGCGTCGTCGGCGTGGCGGGGGCAGCAGGCCGTGGCGGTTGGGTGGGCTGCTGGGCGGCTGGTTGGGTGGCGGTCGCTGTTCGGGTCGGGGGTGCGTCGACCCGGTCGGCGGGCCTCCCGATCAAGTAGCCTGCAACCCCTGATCCGAGCATGAGAGCCACGACCAGAGCAGCCAGCGTCGACCGATTCATCAGAACCCCCGCGGTAAGCGACGGAACATTATTCCTGCGATTGTGCGAACACTGTGTCGTCTGTATCGCGCGCTGCAAATTTTTCGGCGTGTGGCGCGCATATCACGCTTTTTATCGTGCTGTGGAAAGGCGGCGCTTGAGCGAGGAGGCGATTGCGTACTAAGCGCGAGCCATGGCGTTGCATTTGATCAAGTTGGCGGTCGGCGTCGACAACCTTGCACACATGAAGAAAGTACAGGCGGCTCGGCGCAAGCAGCGCCGGCAGAGCCCACGCTCGCCGCACTGGGTCTATACCCGCAACACGCCGCGCCGGTCGGAGGAACTGCTGGCCGGCGGCTCGCTCTACTGGGTGGTGCGCGGCGTCATCCGCTGCCGCCAGGAGCTGGTCGGCTTCGAGGAGCACATCGCCGAAGATGACGGCCGTAAATACTGCCGCATCAAGGTCAAGCGCACCCTGATCCCGACCTCGCCACGTGCCTGCCAGGCGTTCCAGGGTTGGCGATACCTCGAGCCGGAACGCGCACCGCCCGACCTTTCGAAGGGCGACACGATGGCCGACATGCCGCCGGAAATGGCAGCGGAGCTCAAAAGGTTGGGGCTGCTGTAGCCGGCAGCGATGCATTCGCAAGTATATTACTACGATTATCGATTAGTCAAGTAATCAAATCGAATATTTGCGTACCATAGGGCGCAGAATCGCGCAGTTAGCCCGGTCGGGCCACGATATGTGGCGTGTCGCCCGCTGATGGCTCCCAGCGGCTGATCATTTTTGCGTCGGGCTGCGGCTCTGACTATTATCCCTCCTGTCGTCCGGCTTTCCGGCGAGGAGGTGCGGCATGGCTTCCAATGAATTGATGGCCGCACTCGGCCACGGCACCGCAGCTGTTTGGGGTCGCTTGCCGACCGAAGTTCAGCACGAGCTTTTCGAGGCGGCGGTCCGATCGGCGGGAGAGGGCACCCGCGAGCAGCTCGCGATCTTTCTCCACAAGCAGCATCCGCGCACCGCCGACAGCGACCGGCTGATCCGCGACATGCCCGAGCCGGACAGCCTGGGCGGCTGATCTTCCAGGCCGCTCCTCAATCATGTCTTCCGGACGGTCGGCTTCCAGCCGGCATCATAAGCGTGAGCCGGCAGGATGCCGGCGATCCGGAAAAGCATGAGTTGGCGTCGCCGACTATCTGAGGAGCAATCATGCAATCCACGACCGCCGCACCCATTGAGCGGCATTGGCGCACTGCGGCCATCGCCCTGCTGTCGGTCCGGATCACCCAGGGCTTCATCTACTGGGGCGGCGGCTCGCGCCGCTTCATCTACGATCCGCAGAAGCTCGACCCGGACGCCCATAGCTGGATGGCCAACAAGTTCCAGAGCGCCATGCCCGGCGCCCTGCTGGGCATGGACCAGCTGATTGCCTGGCTGCTGCAGCACTTCTTGGTGCTCTATTCGGCGCTGATCCTGTTCAGTGCGGCCGAGCTGATCGCCGGCCTGGCGTTGGTCGCCGGTCTGATGACGCGATTGGCGGCGTTGGCGACGATGGGATTCTCGATCCTGCTGATGCTGATGTTCGGCTGGCAGGGCGGCACCTGCATCGACGAATGGACGATGGCGTCGTGCAATCTGGCGATGGGCGCCACGCTCGTGCTGGCCGGCAGCGGCGCCTATTCCCTCGACAACGTCATGCTGCGACGCCGTCCCGCTCTCGCGGAGCGCTGGTGGTTTCGCTGGCTGGGCGGAAGCCTGCCGCTGCCCCTGGCGGACAGGGCCTTTCGCAATCTCGGTCTCGCGGTGCTGGCGGCCGTGCTGGCGTTCAACCTCGCGACCTACAACTACTTTCGCGGTTCCCTAGTCACGCCCTACCACAGCGGCCGGGTGAGTGCGACGAGCCACCATTTCACGCTGAGCGACGCCAGCGTGTTGCCCGACGGCGGCGTGCGTTTTGCCGCCTATCTCGACGGCGGCACCGCAGACATCCCGGCCCATATCATGAAGGTCGAGCTGCTGGGCCGGCAGGGGCAAGTGCTGGCAAGCTGGAACAGCGAGGCGCTGTCGCGTCTTCCCGCCGACGCTTTCCGCAACACGTACGCCTACAACATCTTCAAGGCCGGGCCGTACGGCATTGTCGCGGGGATGGGTGCCAAGGCCGTCATCACGCTTCCGCGGGTGGCCGGTACGGCGCTCGCGCCGGGCGAGCCCGCCACCCTGATGGCGGGCAATGTCGACGGCGCCAGCTTCAGCGTGAAGTTGGCCGACGCTAGGCGCTGAACGCCTCATTGCCGGGAGCGCGCCACTCCAGTGGCGCGTCTTCATCTGTTTCAACGGCCCATGAGCGGCACTGGAGTGCCGCGCTCCCGGCAATGAGGAAGACGAAGACTAACGGCTGGTGAGCTTGAGCTCGATGCGGCGGTTGCGGGCGCTGTCGATGGCCGACAGCGGCTGGTATTCGCCGTAGCCCGCCGCCACCAGGCGTTCGTTGGGAATGCCCTGGCTGTGCAGGAACTTCACGACGGCGATGGCGCGCGCCGCGGACAGCTCCCAGTTCGACGGGAAGACCACGTTGCGGATCGGCTTGTCGTCGGTGTGGCCGTCGACCTGCAGCACCCAGTTGATGTCCTTGGGAATGCGCGAGGCGATCTCGATCAGGCGCTGCGCGACCTCCGCAAGCTGCTTCTCGCCGGCCGGCTGCAGCTGTGCCGAACCGGACGGGAACAGCACCTCCGACTGGAACACGAAACGGTCGCCCACGATCTGCACGTCGCGCTGGCCGGCCAGCGCCTCGCGCAGCTTGCCGAAGAATTCCGAGCGGTAGCGCGCCAGCTCCTCGACCTTGCTGGCGAGCGCTCGGTTGAGCTTCTGGCCGAGATCGACGATCTGCGCCTGCTGCTCCTTCGACTTGGCCTCGGAAGCATCGAGAGCGGCGTTGAGCCGTGAGAGCTCGTCGCGCAGGCCCGCCATCTCGGCCGTCATGCGCACGACAGCGGCCTTCTGCTCGGCCGACAGCTTCTGCTCCTCGGTGAGGTCGCCGAACAGCTTGCCCTTCTCCTCGTTGGCGGCGGCGAGCGAAGCGGCGAGGCGTGTCAGCTCGAGCCGTTGGCGCTCGACCTCCTTCTGCAGGTCGGCAGTCTTGGCCTCCTGCTCCTTGGCGGCGCCGGCGAGCGCGGTGGCGAGCTTGTCGCGCTCGGCCAGCATCGAGGTCAGCCGTTCGGTGAGCTGGTCGCGCTCGATCTTGAGGCCCTCCGACGTGCGGCGCTCAGCAGCCAGGTCGCCGCCCAGTCTGTCGCGTTCGCTGCGCGCCTGGCGCAGCTGCAGGGTGAGCTGCTCGAGATCCTTCTGCAGGTTCTCGGACGCGCGCTTCTCGATGTTGAGCTGGGTGGCGAGGTCGCCGAGCTGGCGGCCGAGCTGTTCGATGACGCTGTCGCGGCTGCTGAGCGCGTTGCTGAGCGTGAACTGCCCGACGCTGAACAGCGTCAGAAGGAAGATCAGCACCATCAACAATGTCGTCAGCGCGTCGACATAGCCCGGCCAGGTGTAGTCGGGACCACCGCGCCGGCGCGAGGAGATGGCGGCCATCGGCTAGCTCTCGCCCGGCGGATGCACTGCGCCGCGCGAAGCCGAGGCGACGGTGCGGGCGAGCAGCCGGAACTCGCCGCGCAGCTCGTCGGCGAGCGCGGTGCGGCCGCGCACGTTCTCGTCGACCAGGCGGGCGAGATGAGCCTCGATGTTGCGCTGATGCGCCAGCACGGCCTCGCGTTCATCGGGCGAGGCGCGGTCGGCCAGGCGGCCGGCCAACACCCGCATTTCCTCGGCGAGGGCGGCGCGGCTGCGCGTGCTCTCCTCGACGATGCGGGCAAGATGACCCTCGATCGAGCGCTGATGGTTGGCCAGGGCCTCGCGGTCGGTCTCCGACGCCGAGCGCTCGCTGAGGCGATTGATGGCGGAGCGCAACTCGATCGACTGCTCGCCCATGCGCGCGAGAAGCGTCTGCTGGCCGCGCATGGCCTCGGCGAGGGCCGCCAGCCGCTCGACCAGCGTGGCGCTCGCCGCCACCGTCGCCTCGCGGCCTTCCTCGGCGCGACGCAGGGTGCGCGTGAGATCGTCCAGCCCGTCGGCGGTGCGCTCGAGCAGCGCTTCGACATAGGCCGATACGCCCTGTTCGCCGTCGGCGACGGCGCCGCTCGAGAGCCGGGTGGCGCCGGCCAGCCATTCCTCGAGCTCGATGTGGAAGCGGCCCTGCGCCTGGCTCGCCTGCAGCTCGAGGAAGCCCAGCACCAGCGAGCCCGACAGGCCGAACAGCGAGGCGCCGAAGGCGGTCGCCATGCCCTTCAACGGGCCTTCGATGCTCTCCCGCAGCCTCGCGAACATGGCGGTGGCGTCGCCACCCGAGACCTGCAGCTTGCCGATGGCGTCGGCCACCGCGCCGATGGTTTCGAGCAGGCCCCAGAAGGTGCCGAGCAGGCCGAGGAAGATCAGCAGCCCGATCAGGTAGCGCGTGAGCTCGCGGCGTTCGTCCAGCCGGCTGGCGATGCCGTCGAGCACGGCGCGGGTCACGGTCGGCGACAGGCGCAGCCGGTCCTGGCGCTCGCCCAGCATGGTGCCGAGCGGCACAAGGAGGTCGATCGTGTGCGTCTCGAGCGGCGGTGCGCCTTCCTCGCGATGGTGGAAGCGCCGCAGCCACTTCACTTCCGGCCACAGCGAGATGACCTGACGCATGACGAAGAAGATGCCGATCAGCAGGACGGCCACGATCACGCCGTTCAGGATCGGCGTGTTCATGAAGACGCGCAGCAGGTCCTGGTGCAGCACGTAGCCAAGCCCAGCGACCGCCACCAGGAACAGCAGCATGCGAACAAGATAGGGGAGGGGGCTGCTCATGCGGTCAGTGGCCGCGGGCGAACGGCGCCTGGGCGGTCACGAGCCTGGTCACGAACCCGGCACCACGATCTCGACATGCTCGCCTTCGCCGTTGAAGCTGCCGACCTCGATGCGCGCCTTCAGGCGCTGGTCGATCAGGTAGCTGCGCACGACCAGGGCGCGCGCCAACGCGACCTTGCGGCTCTCGATGTCGCCGCCCGTGGCAAAGGCCCGGATCTCGAGCTGGCGCAGGCCCTTGTCCTTGACGGTCCTGGCGACGCGATCGAGCTCGGCCTTGGCGGCGGCGTTCAGGATCGCCGACCGGAACGTGAAAGGGATCACGGCGAGCGGCTCGCCCTGCCCGGGCACGGCCGGCACGACGGGCGGGGCGACGGGGGCCGCGGGTGGTGCGGATGGCGGCGCGGCCGCGGCGACGCTCGTCCCTCCGCCCCAGGTCACCGGCGGCGCGACATAGACGGGCTGTCCCATCGGGGCCGACGTGACCGCCGCTGGCGCCGCCGATGCCGCCGCGGGCAGGGCCGGGATGGTGCCATCGGGCAGGGCCACGATGCGGCTCTCGATGGGGCCCGGCGGCGGCGCGGGCAGGGCGCCTCCCGGCACGACCGTCCTCGATGAGCTGCTGGCCGCGCCCTGGGTGGGATAGACGACCACGCGCGAGCCGGCGCTCTGCGCAAGAGCCGACGCCGCGCCAAGGCCGAGCACGGCGGCGAGGGCGAGCACGACGGCCGAAGACGATGGCATAACCGATTGCCTTTCCACGGGATTTCTCGCTCGACAATAGCCAATGGCCAGTGAGGGCTCAACGCCACAGGCCGCCTCAGGGTCCATCCTGTGGAGAGTTTTGGCCGTTGTATGGCGGCGTCTTGCCGGACCGCGGGCCTCCAGGCCCGCTCATGA
>JADHLS010000342.1 GCA_016780605.1 Reyranella sp. | reverse complement strand
GGTCGTGGTGCCGGCCTGGCAGTCGACGCGCAGGCGGGCCGGCCGGCTGCGACAGCGCTCCTGCACGATGCCGAACGCGACCGCGACCGGCCCGCGCGCACCGGTCCGATGATTGCGGGCATCGACCACCGCCCACGCCGGGGCGGGGCCGGCCGCGGCAGGCGCCTCGGCCAGCAGCTCGTCGCGCTCCGGCGGCGGCGCCGCGTATGCCGCGCCGGCCCACAGGACCAGCGTCGCGGCGAAGGAGAAGATCTGTTGACGACGTTGCATGACAGCACCTGATCTCGGCGAAACAAAAAAGGCGGCCCACCGGCCGCCCGCGCACGAAATCAGCGGCGGCTAGCAGGGGCTAACGATGACGAAGCCCGCGGCAACGGCGGACATGCCGAGGCAAGTGCCCCAGGCTGCCGACGCGCGCCGCTCTCCAATCGAGGTAAGAGTTGCATTCATGGGCGGCGTGATACGCTCATCGCGCGGAGGACGCCAGAGCCGCCATCGCGCGCGGTTCACATTGCCCGAAGTAGTTGCCGATTCGGCACAGCCTCATTGCGTGGAGCGCAGCGCATGAGCGGCACTGGAGTGCCGCGCTCCCGGCAATGAGCGTCTTTGCCGGGAGCGCGCCACTCCAGTGGCGCTCATGCGGTGGGAAACGCCCACGAAGCACCGCCCTCCCGCCCAAGATTCCCCGATTGAACCCGGCCGCGCCTCTCCGTATATCCCCCCATGGCCGACCGTTTGCTGATCGTCGATTTTGGTTCCCAGGTCACCCAGCTGATCGCCCGCCGCCTGCGCGAAGCCGGCGTCTACTGCGAAATCCACCCCTTCCAGCAGGTCGACCAGGCCCGCCTGAAGCAGTTCGACCCCAAGGCCATCGTGCTCTCGGGCGGCCCCGCCTCGGTGATCGAGGGCGAGGCGCCCTCGGCCGACCCCGCCATCTTCGCCGCCAAGGTGCCGGTGCTGGGCATCTGCTACGGCGAGCAGACCATGGCCCAGCAGCTCGGCGGCACGGTCGAGGCCGGCCACCACCGCGAGTTCGGCCGCGCCGAGCTGGAGGTGAAGAAGACCTCCGCCCTGTTCGACGGCGTGTGGCAGCCGGGTGACAAAAAGCAGGTCTGGATGAGCCACGGCGATCGCGTCACCAGGCTGCCGCCGGGCTTCCAGATCATCGCCACCTCGGAGAACGCGCCCTTCGCCGCCATCGCCGACGAGGCCCGCAAGTTCTACGGCGTGCAGTTCCACCCCGAGGTGATGCACACGCCCGACGGCGCCAAGCTTCTGCGCAACTTCGCCCTCAACATCGCGGGCTTCAAGGGCGACTGGACGATGCACGCCTTCAAGGAGCGCGCCATCGCCGACATTCGCAAACAGGTCGGCAAGGGCAGGGTGATCTGCGGCCTGTCGGGCGGCGTCGATTCATCCGTCGTGGCCGTACTGCTGCACGAGGCGATCGGCGATCAGCTGCAATGCGTGTTCGTCGACCACGGCCTCTTGCGCCTCAACGAGGGCGAGGAGGTCGTGCGCCTGTTCCGCGACCACTACAACATCCCGCTGATCCACAGCGATGCCTCGGACCTGTTCCTGAAGGCGCTGGCCGGCGTCACCGACCCCGAACAGAAGCGCAAGACCATCGGCGCGCTGTTCATCGACGTCTTCGAGAAGGAAGCGAAGACGATCGGCGGCGCGGCGTTCCTGGCCCAGGGCACGCTCTACCCCGACGTCATCGAATCGGTCTCCTTCACCGGCGGCCCCAGCGTCACCATCAAGAGCCATCACAATGTCGGCGGTCTCCCCGAGCGCATGCACATGAAGCTGGTCGAGCCCCTGCGCGAGCTCTTCAAGGACGAGGTGCGCGAGCTCGGCCGCGAGCTTGGCCTGCCCGACAGCCTGGTGAACCGCCATCCGTTTCCCGGCCCCGGCCTCGCCATCCGCATCCCCGGCGACATCACCCGCGACAAGCTCGATCTCCTGCGCAAGGTCGACGCCGTCTACCTCGACGAGATCCGCAAGGCCGGCCTGTACGACGAGATCTGGCAGGCCTTCGCCGTGCTGCTGCCCGTGCGCACCGTCGGCGTGATGGGCGATGGCCGCACGTACGACCAGGCCTGCGCCCTGAGGGCTGTCACCTCAACCGACGGCATGACGGCGGACTACTACCCGTTCGATCACGCGTTCCTGGGTCGTGTCGCCAACCGCATCATCAACGAGGTGCGGGGGATCAACCGGGTGACCTACGACATCACCTCTAAGCCACCCGGCACGATCGAGTGGGAGTAGGGCGGGGCATTCTCAATGCCGGTCCGCGGCCGGAGCATCGTGATGGAGTTATTCGCGGCAAAGCTAGATGGGATGCTCAGCCGAGATGCTGACCATGATCGCACTTCGTGATCGTTCTTGAGCCGTCGGTCAGCCACACGCAGCGAACCGTTCGGCCGCCACAGTCAGGTTGTTGAGAGCTAAGAGCTCCGCTAGTCAGCGTATCGGAGGGCCGCTGTGCTACTAATTATGCTCTCTATCGGCGCCGGAAAGGCTCCCGACGGCAGTTGCATTCGGAGCCATTTCATTGCCTCGGAGATCAGATCGTGACTGAATTGTTCCAACAGGCTCCGCGATGCATCTGAATAAGGCCTTCGATCTACGCCAACGATGTGGGCGGCCGCTAACAGTAGGATGGCTACGATGTCCGTCGAAAGGTCGGACGACGTGTTCAAATTGCCGTCGACGCTTCGTATCATCAAGCCAGGCGAGGCAACGATTATGCACAGCAGATCGCGTACGGATGCGCTTCGGGGATCCAGCTTTAGATGCCGCACTATCCGGTCTGGCAGGGGAAGGACGCTTAGCGTGTCGATAGAGTCGAGGGGCGTGTGCATAGTGAGCTGCCCGACAGACGCTCCTCTTCGTAGGACCTCACGATAAAAATCGTCCCAGTAGTAGGGGTGGAATCGGTGCTGCCAATATCCTCCAAGCAGGGCTATCAAGGCCAAAGCGCCTGCGCTCTTCCGATCCCTTGTCCTGTATTGAACGCTGTTCCTCAGCTCTGGCACGGCCCTGACTATTCTGTGGGCCAAATCGCGAACAGGGCTGACGCCTGAATCTGTCAGCAGGAACGGCCAGAGTGCGAATCGATCAATGACCATGCCGAGCCTCGAGCAAGCGTCCTGCCAAGGTTGAAAAGACTTGGTCTGTGGCCGATGAAACCGGCGCAGAAGGCTATCGACTAGAAGGGCCACGGCCCGAGTGAGGACATCATAGTCGGTTGGGCCGCGCGTTCGGGTCAGTTCTCCATCGCTCCACCATTCGACGTGGGCGACTCCTTCGATCGCCCGGCTAGAAGCCTCAGCCATATTCTGGAACCTATCCGCTCGCTGCAGAAGCAGACCGATCGCCGATCGTTCGGGCGGCCACTTACGAACATCCAGCCGGATGGGATCGCCAGCTGGCCTCTCTGGCGGTACGGGAGGCGGTAACGGGCCAATTCCGCTCCCGCCATCGCCCCCACCACTGGACATGTAGGCCCGGCGGACGAACGCGACGAGCAACTGAAGCGAACCAAAACCAATCTCTTCGTTGTCATCGAAGAGACCGAGCTGGAAGCATCCTTGGGTGGCGGCAAAACCTACAGCACGGCTTGACACGGTCTCCGCTTGAAACGTTGGCGGCCCAACGAAGACGCCAGGTACTCCAAGATCGATGTTGCTGTCCTTAAGATCCGGTCGACGAACAGCGGCAAAAGCCTGGCCGGCTCGCGCATCAAGTGCATCGATATACCAAAGCTCCTTGTCTTTCATGGCCTCATGCGTCCCAAGCTGAGAACCACGCGAGTAGAAATACCATGCGCCGATGCTAGGCGCTCACAGGCGCGGCGACGATGACGCCACATCATTTCCACAAGAGATGGGGATGGTCCTTGGGAGATTCGATCGGCGATGCGCGCTTCAGCGCCGGCGTCTGCCGCTGACACCCGAGCTTCTTCGAGTTTCGACGGTCCGAAGCTGCCAACACGAATCACCTCGACATAATCCTCGTCAGCCAGGACGCCTGATGAGATACTCCCCGTTGTTAGGCGTCGCTCCGACGGTGGTGATCCGTCAAGAATCTTGCAGGCAACCATATCAGGGACGTCCGTTGGCCAGGATCCCTTGAGCTTTTTCGCCTCGCCACGGGCCGCGGACTTCCATCGTTTGCTACTCTTTTCGATGCGCTCTTTGATCGGACTGCGGGCAAGATCGTACGAGTTTCGCTCTAACACTAATGTGCAAGCGTCGCCTTCAGCCGGCCGAAGCACCATGCAAATGTCTCCGAAGTAGCGCACGCCGCTGCCATTGAGCTCGACTGCACCATAGTACAGCCGTCTGCCGGTCTTGCGTCGGATCAATGACGCTACAACACTATCAACCAGCTCGCGTAACGTTGGATCCTTTAGAGGCGCAGGCGCAGAACTTCCTATGGTCAACTTGGCAGCAATGTCGTAGCGGTTCCTGTAGCGGCCTGGTTCTTCGGGCCGGCCCAGAACCGCCGGAAAATGGGCTGATGAAATATTGAACACGATTCGCGCGCCAGCGGCCGGCGATGCCTTGATGGACTCGGGGCCAAGGCCCCTGATGGCTTTCGCGATCATTTCGGCATCGGCGTTTCGAAACGCGCGCACGGCTGACTCCGGTGCCGACACTCGGGCAATGACGTCGATGGTTCGCTCCTTCCAGGACTTGTCCGTCATGGTCGAGGCGGCGCTACGGTTACCGGTGCGGTCTTATCGGTCGACTTCAATGAGATGTTGCCGACGTTTGCGCTCGCGAACAGGGCTGCGCCAAGGACGCCGACGACCATCGTTAGGACTTGAAGCAATTCCAGTGCTTTGCGCAGCAAGGTGAGGGTACGGCGATGAGCTTTGCCCTCGGCACGCTGGCCTCGGCTGTCGAAGTTTCGGAAGGATATGAAGAACCAGGCCCAGACGTAGTGGACCGCGATACCGCAAAGAATAGCTATGCCAAGTGATGGCCAAGCCACGAAAATCAGGTACGGGTACTCAAGCTTGGATAGCGATGGCGGAAACGAGATCGTGAAGGCCAGGAGGCCGGTCGCGACAGCGATGCTGTACTTGTAGTAGTCGCGACGAAGCTCGAAGGTTCGTTCGATATCAGCTTGTACCCACTCAGCGAGGGGGCGGACTTGAACGGCTGGTGTCGTTTGAATTTCGCCCATTGATGGCCATCGCCTGCATGATGCTCGATACTTGCGCCGCCAAGTTTTGCTAGACGACTCCACTTTTAATTGTGTAGTAAGCAGGGATATTTGACAACCGCCGATAGGGTCTTGGCATAGGGACCTCCAGGCATTTCACGAAGGAAATGGTCGACCTCTCCGCTGGGTCGGCGCCGTTTTTCTCGACGAAACGTCCAAGCCCTACCTCTGCGCTGAGGTTCCGCGCGACTTCGCCGTGATCCTATCCATGGGCAGCATCGGCATAATGGGCAACGCTTACCACGCGTTCCTCGTTCCTCGGCCGCATGCCAACCGCAACATCAACGACGAGCGGGGATCAACGGCACATCCGTCGAGTGGGAGTAGGAAAGTGAAATATGGCTGAGGCGACAGCGAAGCGGAGCAGCAAGCGAAACGAATGGTGCACCACCCGGCGCCAATAAGGCGCCACTTTCCGTAAGCTATTTTCAATGTGCGTCTGGGTCAGGCGTCATAGTCGGCCATTTTTTGCCCGATGCAAGGTCGGGGTGGCGTGGCTCTGACTCCGGTGCACCGTATCTGTCTCTGATCTTGTCGATTTCGTTTAAGCAACGTGCCGCAGCGTCTGCAGGGCCGCCGTCCGTCGTCATCGCAAGCAGCTTTCGCCGCAGTTCCACGGCCGAAATGGGTACTATGTTGTATGAACCCTTCCAGTCTTCATCAGGGATTTGTGCGGTTACGACTTGTTCGATCGTGTGCATTGAGATGTGAGTACCGCGGAAGCCAACAAGCAGAAGCAATCCCTCTGTATCGGGGTCTTCGGCAACGGCGTCGGCGAGCAGCGCAAGACCTGGCGAAATAGGGCCATGCTTCAGAAGGTCGTAGACATATGCACGCACCTCTGGATGCTCAACAAGCAAACCACCGATTTGACGAGCCAGATACGATCCATCCATTCCCCT
>JADHLS010000341.1 GCA_016780605.1 Reyranella sp. | reverse complement strand
TCGCTCGACCAGCAGACGGCGACGGCCGACATCCTGCGCGTGATCTCGCAATCGCCGACCGACGTGCAGCCGGTCCTCGACGTCGTCGCGGAGGCCGCCCAGCGCTTCTGTGGCGCGGCGGATGTCGTGATCAGCCTGCGCGAGGGCGATGAGCTCAGGATCGCCGCTCACGCCGGCCCGATGAGAGTCCCCTCGGCACGACGCAAGCTTGACCGCAGCTCGAGCCAGGGCCGCGCCATCGTCGATGCCCGCGTCGTCCACACCGCCGATTTCACCCAGCTCGACCCCGCTGAATGGAGCAAGGCGCTCGAGCTCTCTCGCGAGTTCGGCTTCAACTCGGCGGTCGCGGCGCCCATGCTGCGCGATGGCGCGGCGATCGGCACCATCTTCCTGCGCCGCCCCGAGACGGGGCCCTTCGCGCCCCGCCAGATCGCCTTGCTGGAGGCCTTCGCCGCCCAGGCGGTCATCGCCATCGAGAACGTCCGGCTCTTCACCGAGCTCCGCGAGGCGCTCGACCAACAGACGGCGACGGCCGAAGTCCTGGAAATCATCAACCGCTCGCAGGGCGACCTGCATCCGGTATTCGATACGATTGTCGCCAAGGCGATGGCGCTCTGCGACGCCGCCTTCGGCATGTTCAATACCTTCGATGGCGAGCGCTTTCACACCGTCGCTACGCGCGGCATTCCCCAAGCCTACGCCCGCTATCGCGCCGAGAACCCACCCGACTATGGGCCCGAAACGGCCCCCGGCCGGCTCATCACCGGCGAGGACGTGATCCAGGTCGCGGACATGGCCGACAGCGACCTCTACCGCAACGGCGATCCCAACCGCCGGTCGATCGTCGATCTCGGCGGCGCGCGCACCATCCTGAATCTGGCATTGCGTCGAGAGGGCAAGCTGCTCGGCATGATCGCGATCTATCGCCAGGAGGTGAAGCCTTTCACCGAGCAGCAGATCGCCCTGGTCCAGGGCTTCGCCACCCAGGCCGTGATCGCCATGGAGAATGCCCGCCTGCTGAGCGAGCTGCGCGAATCGCTCGACCAGCAGACGGCGACGGCCGACATCCTGCGCGTGATCTCGCAGTCGCCGACCGACGTCGCCCCCGTGCTGGACGCCGTGGCGAAGGCGGCACTGCGCTTCTGCACCGCCGAAGACGTCGTGATCACCCTGCGCGAGGGCGATCATTGGCTGATTGCCGGCCATGAAGGACCGATGCCCGCCAGCATCGGCACCCTCCATCCGCTCAACCGACAGACCTCGCCGAGCTGGGCAATCCTCGACGCGAAAACGATCCACTTGCCCGACATCACTAGCCTCGATCCCGTGGAATATGCCGCGGCGCACGACTTTTCGCGGCGGCAAGGATTCAAGGCTGCTGTGGCGGCGCCCATGCTGCGCGAGGGCCAGGCGGTCGGCGCCATCGCCCTGCGCCGCGCCGCAGCCGGCGCTTTCACGCCGCGCCAGATCGAGTTGCTGGAAAGCTTCGCCGCCCAGGCGGTGATCGCGCTCGAGAACACGCGTCTCTTCACCGAATTGCGCCAGCGCACGGACGATCTCACCGAGTCGCTCGAGTATCAGACGGCGACCAGCGAACTGCTCGAAGTCATCAGCCGGTCGAGCTCGGACATCCAGCCGGTGTTCGACACCATGCTGGCCTCGGCGGCGCGCCTGTGCGGCGTCGAGAAGGGCGACGTCGCCATCCAGCAAGGAGAGGTCTTCCGTCACGTCGCCTTCGTCGGTTGCGATCCCGAGGAGCTCGCATGGCTCAAGGCCCGGGTCACCGTGCCCGGCCGCGGCACGTCGACGGCGAGGGCCTTGCTCGAGCGCCGCGTCGACCACGTCCTCGATCAAAGCCTCGATCCCGAGCGTGTCGCCCCGAAGGTCGCGACGCGCCCGCGGACCACATTGGCGGTGCCGCTGATGCGCGATGGCGAGCCGCTCGGCGTGATTTCGTTGCTGCGCGATCACGTCGAGCCTTTCTCCGAGCGCCAGATCGCCCTGATCGAGACCTTCGCCGATCAGGCCGTCATCGCCATGGAGAATGCGCGGCTGCTCTCCGAGCTGACGCAGCGCACGGACGATCTCGCCGAGTCGCTCGACTACCAGACGGCGACCAGCGAGGTGCTGGGCGTCATCAGCCGCTCGCCCACCACCCTGCAGCCGGTCCTCGAAGCCATGACCGCGGCGGCGGTGCGCCTGTGCGGCGTCAAGACCGGCGGCCTGTCGGTGCGGCGCGGCGACACCCTGGAGTTCGTGGCACTGGTCGGCCAGACACCGGAATTCGAGCGCTGGCAGATGAGCGCGCCGATCCCCGTGGCGCGCGGCGTCCCGCTGGGCGACGCCATCCTCGACAAGGCGCCGGTGCAGATCGTCGATGTGATGGAGACCGAGGCCTACAAGGCGGGCGCTGAAGTGGAGCGGGCCGTCGCCGACATCGGCGGCCATCGCACGCTGCTGCACGTGCCGCTGCTGCGCGAGGATGAGGCGATCGGCGTGCTGACCGTCTCGCGCGGCGAGCCGGAGGCCTTCACCGAGCGCCAGATCGGGCTGATCAAGACTTTCGCCGACCAGGCGGTGATCGCCATGGAGAATGCGCGCCTGCTCTCCGAGCTGCGCGAGCGCACCGACGACCTGACCCAGTCGCTCGAGTACCAGACTGCGACCAGCGAGGTGCTGGAGGTCATCAGCCGCTCGACCACCGACATCCAGCCGGTTCTCGACAAGCTGGTGTCGCTCGGGCTGCGCCTGGCCGAGGCGGATCATTGTGGCATCGTCCTTCGAAGCGATGACGGGCGTTTCCGCTTCCGTGCCCTCGCCGGTCCCGCCACGGAGGTCGTAAAGGCCACTGGCTTCCTCGAGCGCGAGATACCGCCTGGGCGCGACACCATTGCCGGTCGGGCGCTGCTCGAACAACGAGTCGTCCATGTCGAGGATATCCACGCGCTGCCGGACTACGCCGTGCCCGAGGTGATGGATTACGTCCGCACCACCCTCAGCGTGCCGCTGATGCGCGACGGCGAGGCGGTGGGCGTCATCAACCTCACCCGCAGCCGCGTCGAGCTTTTCACCGACCGCCAGGTCGCGCTGGTCAAGACCTTCGCCGACCAGGCGGTGATCGCCATGGAGAACGCCCGCCTGCTCGGCGAGCTGACCCGGCGCGAGGAGGAACTGCGCGTCACCTTCGACCATATGGGCGACGGCGTGGTGATGTTCGACGCCGACCTGAAGCTCGCCGCATGGAACAGGAACTTCCAGGAGCTGCTCGACATTCCCGACACGTTCCTCGCGCCGCGGCCGGGACTGGAAGACTACGTGCGCCTGCTCGTCGAGCGCGGGGAGCTCGGCCACGACAATCCCGACGAGGAGATCGAGCGCTACCGGGAGCGCGCCAATCGGGCATGGTCGGCCGAGCGGACCCGGCCCGACGGCAGGACGCTCGAAGTGCGCAACAACCCGGTGCCGGGCGGCGGCGCGGTGCTGATCTACAGCGACATCACCGAGCGCAAGAAGGCCGAGGCGGAGATCCGCGCTGCGCGCGACGCGGCCGAAGCGGCGCTCGACAAGCTCAAGGCAGCACAAGCCAACCTGGTGCAGTCCGAGAAGATGGCCTCGCTGGGCCAGCTCACCGCGGGCATCGCGCACGAGATCAAGAACCCGCTGAACTTCGTCAACAACTTCGCCACGCTTTCGGTCGACCTGCTCGACGAGCTGAAGGAGGTGGCAGGGCCGGCGCTGGCCACTCTCGACGAGGACAAGCGCGCCGAGCTCGACGAGACGATGGAGCTCCTGACCGGCAACCTCGGCAAGATCGCCGAGCACGGCAAGCGCGCCGATGGCATCGTCAAGAGCATGCTGAGCCACAGCCGCGGCGGGACGGGCGACTGGGCACCGTCGGACATCAACGCGCTGGTCGAGGAGGCGCTGAACCTCGCCTATCACGGCGCGCGCGCGCAGGACAAGGAGTTCAATGTCACCCTGGAGCGCGACTTCGAGAAGGCGAGCAAGCCCATCGAGGTCGTGCCGCAGGACGTGACGCGCGTGTTCCTGAACTTGTTCGGCAACGGCTTCTACGCCGCCAACAAGCGTCGGCTCGGCGCCCGGGAGTCGGGCTTCCGGCCGACCCTCACGGTCACGACGCGCGAGACCGGCGATGGCGTGGAGGTCAAGGTGCGCGACAACGGCACCGGCATTCCGCCCGAAGTGCGCGAGAAACTGTTCCAGCCCTTCTTCACCACCAAGCCGACCGGCGAGGGTACCGGGCTCGGCCTGTCGATCAGCTACGACATCGTCACGCAACAGCATGGCGGCACGATCGGGGTCGAGAGCGAAGTGGGGAAGTTCACCGAGTTCACTGTGCGCCTGCCGCGAAGCCGGCGTGTCGTTCCTGCGGAGAAAGTCTGATGAGCGTGAGCATCCTTGTGGTCGATGACGAGGCCGACGTGGCCGAGCTGTTCCGGCAGCAGTTCCGCCGCGAGGTGCGGCAGGGCCGTTATGTCATCCACTTCGCCCAGTCGGCCGAGGAGGCGCTCGACAAGCTGGGCGACGGCATCGAGCCCGAGCTGATCGTGGTCTTCTCCGACATCAACATGCCCGGCATGGACGGGCTCAGCCTGCTGCGCAAGGTCAAGGAGCGGCGAGCCGATCTGCCGGTGATCATGGTGACGGCCTATGGCGACGACGAGCGGCGGCGCAAGGCGGCCGAGTTCGGCGCCCGCGAATTCGTCACCAAGCCGGTGGACTTCGATCTCCTGAAACAACAATTGCAGCAACTGGGCTCGCCATGATGTCTTTGCCGGGAGCGCGCCACTCCAGTGGCGCATCTTCCTTCTCTTCTCAAGACCACATGAGCGCGACTGGAGTCGCGCGCTCCCGGCCATGACAGAACCCGCCAAGATCCTCGCCGTCGACGACGAGCCCGACTTCGAGCTGCTGATCAAGCAGCGCTTCCGCCAGCGCATCCGCAAGGGCGACCTCGCCTTCCGCTTCGCCCGCCACGGCGAGGAGGCGCTGTCGGTGCTGGCCGAGG
The DNA here is from genome assembly GCA_016780605.1 of Reyranella sp. Taxonomy (GTDB): domain Bacteria; phylum Pseudomonadota; class Alphaproteobacteria; order Reyranellales; family Reyranellaceae; genus Reyranella. Next base: position 1,114 of record JADHLS010000341.1, on the reverse strand, counting down.
AGCCCGACATCGGCCTGTTGCTGCTCGACATCAACATGCCGGTGATGGACGGGCTCACGCTGCTGTCGGAGCTGCGCACGCGACGGTCGCCGGCGCGCGCCGTCATCGTCTCGGCCTATGGCGACATGGCCAACATCCGCACCGCCATGAATCGCGGCGCCTTCGATTTCGTGACCAAGCCGGTCGATCTCAACGACCTCGAGGTCACGATCGACAAGACCCTGGAGACCATCGCCCAGGTGCGCGAGCTCGACCAGCAGCGCGCCGAGGCGGAGCGGGCGCGCGCCAACCTCTCGCGCTATTTCTCGCCCAACATCGTCGACCTCCTGGCCGAGAGCGACGAGCCGCTGGGGCCGGTGCGGCGCCAGCAGGTCGCGGTGCTCTTCGTCGACATCGTGGGCTTCACGACCATGGCCGAGGCGATGACGCCGGAAGACGTGGTCGGCCTGCTGCGCGAGTTCCACGAGCGCATGGCGGGCCAGATCTTCGCCTGCGGCGGCACCATCGAGAAATATATCGGTGACGAGATCTTCGCCGTGTTCGGCCTGCCGACCGCGAGCCCGCACGATGCGCTGAATGCGCTGCGCTGCGCCGGCCTGATGCTGAAGGAGCTCGCGGCGTGGAATGCCGAGCGCACGGCCGCGGGCAAGCCGCCGCTCGGCATCGGCATCGGCGTCAATTACGGCCCGGCGGTGATGGGCGATGTCGGGTCCGAGCACACGCTCGCCTTCACCGTGATCGGCGACACGGTGAATATCGCGAGCCGCCTGCAGACGCTGACGCGCGAGCTCAAGACGCCCCTGATCGTGGCCGACGCGGTTCTCAGGCAGATCGGCAAGGGGCCGTTGCCGCTCGCGCTGCAGGACCGGGGCAATCAGGAACTGCGTGGCCGCAGCGGCGCGATTCATATCTGGACTGCAAGCGGGTGAGGAGATGGCAGGCAGGTCGATGAAACGGCGCCATGGGCTGCGACTCCTGGGCGGCGCCGCGTTTGCACCGCTGGCGGCCCAGGCGCAGCCGAAGGCCGTGGGCAAGGTGGGCTATGTCATGCTTGGCCCGCCGCAGGCCACGGCGTCACGGCTGGAAACCCTCCGTAGCGGTTTGCGTCTGGCTG
>JADHLS010000340.1 GCA_016780605.1 Reyranella sp. | reverse complement strand
AGATCGACATGACGCCGTCGCTGCGCCAGGAAATCGCCGACCTCTCGCGCACGCCGCCGCCGGCGACCGACCGGCTCGAGGAGCAGAAGGCGGCGCGCTAATCTTTAAGAGAGCGCGGGCCTCTGGCCCGCATCATGATCATGAGCGGGCCAGAGGCCCGCGCTCCCTTAAATGATCTTCCGCGCCTTGAGATCCTTTATCTCAGCCTCGCTGTAGCCAAGTTCACACAGCACCGCCTGATTGTGCTCCCCCAGCTCCGGGGCGATGCCGGGCTTGGCCGGGGTCTCCGAGAATTGCCAGGGCGTGCCGTGCACCTTCAGCTTCTTGCCGTACTTGGGATAGTCGACGTGGGTGACGTAGCCGTTGGCGATCACGTCGGGATCGTTCGATGCCTCGAGCAGCGTGTTGATCGGCGCCGAGACGATGTCGGCCTTGCGCAGCCGCGCCACCCAGTTGTCGCGCGAGCCTGTGGCGAAGAGATCGTCAAGCAACGCCAAAAGCTCCTCGCGCTTGGCGTCGTTGTCGATGATCACGCCGAGGTTCTCGAAGCCGGCCGCCTTGATGCGGTCGAAGAAGCCCAGGCCCGTCATGGCGTCCTTCCAGTTCTCCGGTCCGGTCAGCTGGAAGACCAGCGGCTTGCCATCGCGATCGTTGAACGAGGCGCTGATGCCCGGCCGCTCGGGCGTGCCGGTGATGCGCGCCTGGCCAGTCACCGGGTTCTTGTTGCGCCACATGGTGGTGGTGAAGGTCCAACCCATCAGACGCACCAGTGAGCCCAGCAGCGACAGCTCGATCTTCTGGCCGACTCCCGTGGTGCGGGCATGGGTGAGCGCCGCCAGCGCACCGCCGAAGGCCAACATCGCCGTGGATTCATCGGCCACCGAGGCGATGCCGGTGCGCATCTTCTGGCCAGGCTGCGAATAGGCCTCGGCGATGCCGCCCAGCGCCTGCGCCATCGAATCGGTGCCGGGCAGATGGCCGTTGGGTCCCTTGGTGCCGTAGCCCGAGATCGAGACGTAGACGAGCTTGGGATTGACCTTGCGCAGCTCCTCCCAGCCGAAGCCGTTCCGGTCGGCGGCGCTCGGCCGGAAGTTCTGGCCGAAGATGTCGGCCTTGGCCACGAGCTTGTGCAGGATGGCGCGGCCTTCCGGCGTCTTGAGGTTCAGCGTCACGCTCTTCACGCCGCGATTGTTGGTCTCGAAGAACGTGCTGGGCATGCCGGGCAGCACGGTCATGCGCCGCGAGCCGTCGCCGCCGTCGGGCGTCTCGATCTTGATCACGTCGGCGCCGAGGTCGGCCATCAGCATGTAGGGCACGGTGCCCGCCTGTGCCGTCGAGCAGGACACGACCTTGACACCCTGCAGAGGGCCCCACTTCTCGGACATTTCGCGCTACTCCTTCACGAACTCCTCATCCTGAGGAGCCGCGCGAAGCGCGGCGTCTCGAAGGATGGGCAACATCACTGTAGCCACCCTTCGAGACGCGGTCCTGCGGACCGCTCCTCAGGGTGAGGTCGCATCGAACAAATGGCACGCCACCGTGTGGCCTGGCGAGACTTCGCGCAAGGCTGGCTCCTGCTGGCTGCAGCGCGGCATGACGTACGGGCAGCGCGTGTGAAACCGGCAGCCGCTTGGCGGATTGAGCGGCGACGGCACCTCGCCGCGCAGCTCGATCTCCTCCTGCTGGCCGACCGGGCTGGCGACAAGGACGGCGGAGAACAGCGCCTTGGTGTAGGGATGGCGCACGTCGGCGAACAGGGCCGCGGTCGGCGCCTTCTCCACCACCTTGCCGAGGTACATCACCACCGTGTGGTCGGCCATGTGGCGCACCGTGGCGAGGTCGTGCGCCACCAGGAGATAGGCGACATTGTCCTGCGCCTGAATGTCCTTCAGGAGGTTCATCATCTGGGCGCGGATCGACACGTCGAGCGCCGACACCGGCTCGTCGAGCACGATCAGCCGCGGCCGCGAGGCGAGCGCCGCGGCGAGCGCCACGCGCTGCCGCTGGCCGCCACTGAACTCGTGCGGATACTGCTCGGCCTGCTCGGGCCGCAGGCCGACCTGCAGCAGGAGCTCGCGCACGCGGGCTGCGACCTTCGCGGCATCGCCCCAACCGTTGACGATCAGCGATTCGGCGATGATGCGCCCGACCTTCATGCGCGGATTGAGCGACGACCACGGATCCTGGAACACCGCCTGCACCTTGGCGCGATAGGCCCTGAGGGCGGCGCCCTGCAAATCGTGGATGGGCTCGTCGTCGAGCAGGATGCGGCCCTCGGTCGGCTCCTCGAGGTTCAGGATCATGCGCGACGTCGTGGTCTTGCCGCAGCCCGATTCCCCCACCAGCCCCAGGGTCTTGCCGGCCTCGATCTCGAACGAGACGTCGTCGACCGCCTTGATGTGCCCGAGGATGCGCGCGAACAGGATGCCCTTGCCGAAGGGGAAGTGCTTCTTCAGGCCCTCGACGCGCAACAGCGGTGCCGCGCTCATGATGGCGAGACCTTCCAGCAATCGGCGGTGTGCGCCTCGCCGACCTGCACGGTCGCCGGATAGGCGTCGAGGCAACGCTGCTCGACCAGGCCGCAGCGCGAGGCGAAGCGGCAGCCCTTGGGCAGGTCCATCAGCGACGGCGGTTGGCCCTCGATGGTGGTGAGGCGCCCGACCGTGCCCGTCATCTTCGGCACCGAGGCGATCAGCGCCCGCGTATAGGGGTGCGACGGCGCCTCGAAGATCTGCTTCACCGGGCCGCATTCGACGATGCGGCCGGCATACATCACCGCCACCCGATCGCACATGCGGCCGACCACCCCGAAATCGTGGGTGATGAACAGGATCGCCATGCCGTTCTCGGCCTGCAGGCGCTTCAGGAGCTTGAGGTACTGCAGCTGGATGGTGACATCGAGCGCCGTGGTCGGCTCGTCGGCGATCAGCACCTCGGGCTCGCCGCTGATGGCGATGGCTCCCACCACGCGCTGCTTCATGCCGCCGCTCATCTGGTGGGGATACTGGCCGATGCGCTGCTCCGGAGCCGCGATCTCGACCCGGCGCAGGGCCGCTACCGCCTCCTTCATGATCTCGGCGAGCGACGCGCCTTTGCGGCGGCGCTCGATCGCCTCGCGCAGCTGGTCGCCGACCGTGAACACCGGATTGAGCGAGGTTTGCGGGTCCTGCAGGACCATGGAGAGGCGCCGGCCGCGGATCGCCCGCATCTCGGCCGGCGTGCGCTCCAGCAGGTTCTCGCCGCCCAGCAGCACCTCGCCCTTGATCGTGCGCGCGCCGCCCTTGGGCAGCAGCCGCATCAGCGACAGCGCCGTCAGGCTCTTGCCGCAGCCCGATTCGCCCACCAGGCCCAGCACCTCGCCACGCTTCAGAGAGAAGCTCACGCCATCCACCGCCTTCACCACGCCGCGGCGCAGGAAGAAGTGCGTGTGCAGATCGCGCACCTCGAGGACCGTATCGCCGGAGGGAGTATCGCTCATAGCTGGCGCAGCCGGGGATCGAGGCGGTCGCGCAGCCAGTCGCCGAACAGGTTGACCGACAGCACCAGGAGCGTGATGGCGATGCCGGGGATCAGCGCCACCCACCAGGCATCGGCAATGCGGCCGCGGCCCTCGGAGATCATCAGGCCCCAGGTCGGGGTTGGCGGCGGCACGCCGGCGCCCAGGAAGGAGAGCGTTGCCTCGGCGATGATGACCACGCCGATGTTCAAGGTCACCAGCACCATGAAGGTGTTGAGCACGTTGGGCAGGATGTGGGTCAGCATGATGCGCGCGGCGGAGCAGCCGCGCACCTTGGCCAGCGCCACGAAGTCGCGCTGGCGCAGCGCCAACACCTCGCCGCGGATGACGCGCGCGAACGGCGCCCACAGCAGCAGGCTGATGGCGATCACCAGCGTCCCCAGGCCCTGGCCCATGGTGACCGCCAGCAGCAGCGCGAACAGGATGGCCGGGAAGGTGAAGGCGGCGTCGACCAGGCGCATCAGCACCGCATCGACCGCGCCGCCGAGGTAGCCCGAGACGATGCCGACGGTGAGGCCGATGCCGCCGCCCGCCGTCAGGGCCAGCAGCGCCACCAGCAGGCTGACGCGCGCGCCGTAGATCAGGCGGCTCAGGATGTCGCGACCGAAGGCGTCGGTGCCCAAGAGGTACCTGGTGCTGCCGCCCTCCATCCAGACCGGCGGCAGGAGCTTGTCGCGCAATGTCTGGTCGATCGGCGAATGCGGCGCCAAAACCGGCGCGAAGATCGCCATGATGATGATCACCGAGATGATGGCGATCGGCACCCAGGGCACGCGCGCCGTGCGGCGCGGCCGCGTGTTGCGACTGGGCCACAGCAGGACGCGCCACAGCGAGCGGCGTTCGGCAGACGGCGGTGGGCGCTCAGCGATTGCCATGCGTCAGGGCAACCTGATCCGCGGATCGACATAGGCATAGAGGATGTCGACGCCAAGGTTGACGCCGAGGATCAGGATCGACTTCAGGATGATCACCGCCTGCAGCAGCGGGAAGTCGCGAAAGATCACGGCCTCGTAGGTCAGCCGCCCGATGCCGGGCCAGGCGAACACGGTCTCGGTGACGATGGCCCCGGTGATGAGGTTGCTGACGAACACGCCCCACAAGGTGAGCACGGGGATCAGCGCATTGCGCAGGCAGTGCTTCCAGATCACCGTCGTCTCGCTGAGGCCCTTGATGCGCGCGAGCTTGACGAACTCGCTTTCCATCACCTCCAGCATCGCGGAGCGCGTGATGCGCATGAAGCCCGCCACCAGGAAGGTGCCGAGCGTGATCACCGGCAGGACGTAGTGCTCGGGCCCGCCCATGCGGCTCGACGGCAGCCAGCCCAGCTCGACGCTGAAGACGAAGATCAGCAGGATGCCGAGCCAGAAGCTCGGCATGGCGATGCCCAGCACCGCCACCGTGCCGGCGGCGCGATCGAGCCAGCTGCCGCGATGGAGGGCCGCCACGACGCCGAGCGGAATGCCGAGCGCCATGCCGAGCAGCAGGGCCCATGGGATCAGCGCCAGGGTGTTGGGCAGGCGATCGAAGAAGACCTGGACCGCGGGCTGCTTCATGCGGATCGAGGTGCCGAGATCGCCGTGCAGCGCCTTGCCGGCGAAGATCAGGAACTGGTCGGTGAGCGTGCCGTCGAGGTCGAGCGCCCTGGTGAGGTTGGCGCGGTCCTCGGCGGTGGCGTCCTCGGGCAGCATCAGGTCGACCGGGTTGCCGGTCAGCCGCCCCAGGATGAAGACGATCGTCGCCACCACGAACAGCAGGGCGACACCCTGCATCAGGCGGCGGGCGATATAACGCTTCATCGTCGGCGCGGTCTCACTTCTTCCCGGGTTTCTGCCAAGGCTGCTGTTCTGGCCGCGGAATGCGCTCGAACACGTCGCCCAGCTCGTGCCGGCCGGGGATCGCCTCGAACTGTCCGACCTTCTTGGTGTTGATGGCGTAGTAACCCATGCCCTCGATGATCGGCACGACCATCCAGGAGTCGGTCGTGATCTCGACCATGCGGTCGGTGAGCGCCGTGCGCTTGGTCTTGTCGATCTCGGCCGACAGAGCCCGCGCGGTCTTGACGTAATCCTGGCACACCTCGTTGCAATTGTCCTTGTCCCCCAGCAGGCGCTGGATGCTCTCGGGCGAGAAGGCGCCGTCGTAGCGCCACGGCGCGTCGGGCCGGCCGGCGGTGCGGTACATCGAGGCCCAGCCGACGAGCCCCGCCTGGTCGCCGCGCTCCATCGGGCTGAAGGCGCCCCATTCATAGTGCTTCAGCGTCACCTTCACGCCGACCTTGGTCCACATGTCGGCGATCGCCGTGCCGATATCGACCATGAACTGCGTGCCCGGCAGCGCGGTGTTGGCGAACTTGAGCTCGAAGCCGTTGGGATAGCCCTCCTCGGCCAGCATCTTCCTGGCCAACGCCGGATCATGGCGATAGGCCTCGTTGGCCCACTTCTCCCAGCGGTCGGTGCTGAGATACTCCGTGTAGCCGAAGGTCGAGAACGGGAAAGGCATGCGCGCCTTGCCGTTCATGACGTGCTCGATCACCTGCTTGCGGTCGATGGCGAGCGACAGCGCCTGGCGCACGCGCGGCTTGGCGATCGGATTGTCCTTCTGCTCGGGCTTCCACGTGCCCCAGAACTGGAAGATCGCCTGC
>JADHLS010000339.1 GCA_016780605.1 Reyranella sp. | reverse complement strand
GACGGATCCGGCGACGGTCGTTGCCGGTCCGACGGCCACCAAGGCCGAAGTGGCGGCCATCCGCCAGCAGCTCGGGCTCGACGAGCCGCTGTGGATGCAGTTCGGCCTCTATCTCGGGCGCGTGCTGCAGTTCGATCTCGGCCGGTCGATGATCTCCAACCGTCCGGTGGTCGACGAGATTGCGCTGACCTTCTGGCCGACCGTCGAGTTGATGCTGGCCTGCCTGGTCTGGGCGGTGCCGCTCGGCATCGCGCTGGGAACGCTGGCGGCACGACGCCGCGGCACGCTGATCGATCGCGCCATCATGGCGCTGTCGGTGATGGGGGTGTCGGTCCCGGTGTTCTGGGTCGGCCTGCTCCTGATCCAATATGTCGGCGGCGCCGGTATCCTGCCCTTCCAGGGACGCAACGGCCCGATCTGGACCGTCGCGGGCTTCCTCAGCATCGTGCTCCCTGCCGTGACCTTGGGCGCCGTCTTCGTCGGCCCGGTCGCACGCATGACGCGCACCTCGCTGCTGGAAACGCTCAGTGCCGACTATGTGAGGACGGCCCGTGCCAAGGGCGCGTCCGATTGGCGCGTCACCATCCGTCACGCATTGCGGAACGCCATGATCCCGGTCGTGACCCTCGTCGGCTTGCAGATCGGCTTCCTGCTGGGCGGTTCGATCGTCACCGAGACCATGTTCGCCTGGCCGGGTGTGGGCCGCATGGCGGTCGGCGCCATCACCTCGAGCGACTTCCCCCTGGCCCAGGGAGCGATCCTCATCCTCGCCGTCGGCTTCATGATGGTCAATCTGGCGGTCGATGTGCTGTACGCGTACCTCGATCCCCGGATCGCGCGATCATGAGGAGATTGGCGTGACCGACGCCGCGCTCTCCTTGCAAAGCGAGGCCGACCAGCGCGCCATCGCCGAGATTCGCCGCAAGAACGCGGTATGGCGGCGCATCCTGCGTGATCCGGCGGCGGCCGCAGCCGCCTTCTTTCTGTTCGTCATCGTAGGTGCCGCGATCCTGGCGCCCCTGATCGCGCCGCATGATCCCTACGCCAGCAACATGCGCCTGCGCTTCTGCCCACCCATGGGTGATCGCTGCCCAAGTTTCCTGCTGGGGGCAGACAACCAGGGTCGCGACATGCTGAGCCGCATCCTGTTCGGCCTGCGCGCGACGCTGGGCATGGGTGTGATCGCCGTCGCCGTCGGCGGCGGGCTCGGCGCCCTGATCGGCTTGAATGCCGCCTACTTCAAGCGGCTCGACACGCCGCTGATGCGCCTGGTCGACGTGTTGCTCTCCTTCCCCTCGATCCTGTTCGGGCTCGCCATCGCCGCCGTGCTGGGCACCGGCCTGTTCTCGCTGGTGATCGCCCTTTCGGTCGCCGCCGTGCCGTCGATCGCCCGCATCGCCCGCGGCGCCGCGCAATCGATCATGCAACAGGAATACATGGAGGCCGGCCGCGCCGTTGGCCTCGGCGACGCGGCGCTGATCTGGCGCTACCTCGCGCGCAACTGCTGGCCTACCATCCTGATCTACATGACCTTGCAGCTCGGCCAGGCGATCCTGCTGGGCGCCGCCCTCTCCTTCCTTGGCCTTGGCGCGCAGCCACCGACGGCGGAGCTGGGCAGCATGGCCGCCGACGGCCGCAAGTTCCTGCAGATCGCTCCCAGCGTCTCGACCTTCCCGTGTGCGGCGATCTTCCTCGTCGTTCTCGCATTCAACGTCCTGGGTGACGCCCTGCGCGACGCCCTCGACCCCAAGCTCAGGCAGTAGGAGGCTTCAGGATGAGTAACCGTTTGTTCCTCGCGGCACTGGCTGCGACCGTCTTCGGTGCGGCGGCGCCGGCGATGGCGCAGAAGACCGTGACCATCGTGCGCGAGATCGACACCGACCGCTATGACCCACAGAAATCGACCGCTCGTTCCGGCGCCGAGGTCATGTACATGATCGGCGACACGCTGGTGAACCTCGACTACGACATGAAGACGCTGCGGCCGGGGCTCGCCACCAGCTGGACGATGTCGCCCGATGGCCTCACCTACACCTTCAAGCTGCGCGATGACGTCACCTTCTGCAGCGGCAAGAAGATGACCGCCAAGGACGTGGTCGCGACCTACGAGCGCTGGCTCGATCCCGAGACCAAGGGCCTGGTGAAGTGGCGCATGGGCGAGGTCGACAGGATCACGGCGCCCGACGACTACACCGTCGAGTACAAGCTCAAGAAGCCGTTCTCCGAGCTCGTGTATCAGATGACGCAGTACTTCCACACCGTCCTCAACGTCGAGCAGGCCAAACAGCTCGGCGCCGACTTCGGGGTCAAAGGTATCGACGGCACCGGACCCTTCTGCTTCGAGAGCTGGACGCCGCGAGATTCGACGGTGCTCACCAAGCACAAGGGCTACAAGTGGGGACCCTCCTACTATGATGTCACCGAGGCCCAGGTCGACAAGGTGATCTGGAAGGTGGTGCCCGAGGAGAACACGCGTGTGACCGCCCTGCAGGCCGGCCAGGCCGATGCCAGCCAGTACGTGCCCTACTGGTCGATCAAGGAGCTGCAGGCCAACAAGTCGCTGTCGGTCACCAAAGCCGAGAACTTCTTCTGGACCTACTTCATCGGCTTCAAGGTCGACAAGGAGCTGATGAACGACGTGCGCGTGCGCAAGGCGATGAATCTCGCCGTTGACCAGAAGGCGATCACCGAAGCCGTCACTTTCGGCCTCGCCGAGCCCGCCTCGACGCTGTTGATGCCGGGCGTGCTCGACTTCAACGACAAGGTCGACCGCGAGATCTATGGCGAGAACATCAAGGAGGCCGAGAAGCTTCTCGACGAGGCCGGCTGGAAGAAAGGCTCGGACGGCTTCCGCTACAAGGACGGCAAGAAGCTGGCCCCGGTCGTCTACGGCATCTCGGGCGCCTTCAAGGAGATCGCCGAGGCCGTCCAGGGCGACCTGCGCAAGGTCGGCATCGACCTGCAGATCCAGCTCTTCGACTCCACAGTGGCGTGGGGCAAGCTGGCCACCCAGGAGTTCGACGCCTTCGGCATGAGCTTCCCTTACGTCAGCGCCGGCGATGCACTGAACCTCTACTTCCGCTCGGCCAACACGCCGACACCCAACCGCATGAACTGGAAGGACAAGGAGACCGACGAACTCCTGGACAAGGGCTCGACCGCAACCGACGACAAGGTGCGCGCCGAGGCCTACGGCGCGGTCCAGAAGAAGGTGCATGACGCGGCGGTCTGGATCCCGCTGTTCCACGAGCCGCTGTTCGTCGTCGCCGGCACCAAGCTGAAGCCCATCCGCGCCCATGGCAATTACGGTTGCGGCCTCAACAAGGGCCTGGGCATCGCGTTCAAGTAATCGGGAGAGAAACGTCCATGACCAAGACGACCAGGATCGCAGGCCTCGACCATGTCGTGGCCTGGGATGAATCCGAGCGACGCCACGTCTACCTCGATGGCGGCGACCTCGTGTTCAAGGGCAATGAGGTGATCCATGTCGGGCCGGGCTTTGCCGGCTCGGCCGACACCACGATCGACGGCAAGGGATTCATGGCGATCCCGGGCTTCGTCAATGTGCACAGCCATCCCTTCTCGGAGCCGGCCAACAAGGGCCTGACCGAGGAGTACGGCAGCGACAAGCTGGGGCAGAGCTCGCTCTACGAATACCTGCCGGTGTTCGGGCTCGACGCCGAGGACGCCGGGCCATCGACGATGGTGGCGATGTCCGAGCTGCTGAAGAGCGGTGTGACCACCATCTCCGACTTGTCGATGAGCCGCGAAGGATGGGTCGACGATCTCGCGGCGACCGGCATCCGCGCCGTGGTCTGCCCGATGATGCGGCAGGGCTACTGGTACACCAAGAACGGCCACACCGTTGAGTACGCCTGGGACGAAAAGGCGGGCGAGAAGGCCTTCGCCGCCGCGATGAAGACGCTTGACGAGGCGGCAAAGCATCCCAGCGGCCGCATCTCCGGCATGGTCGGTCCGTCGCAGATCGACACCTGCAAGGAAGGCTACTTCAAGGAAGCACTGCAGGAGGCCAAGCGCCGCAACATTCCGATGCAGACCCACGCCTGCCAGGCGGTCGTCGAGTTCTACGAGATGGTGCATCGCCATGGCAAGACGCCGATCGAATGGCTCGATTCGATCGGCGTGCTGGGCCCCGACCTGGTGATCGGGCACGGCATCTTCCTCAACGATCATCCGCAGATCCACTACCCGCACGGCAACGATTTCGAGAGGCTGCGCGATTCGGGCGCCGCGGTTGCGCATTGTCCTACCGTGTTCGCGCGCCGCGGCATGGTGATGAACTCGCTTGGCCGCTACATGAATGCCGGCATCACCGTCGGCATCGGCACCGACACTTTCCCGCACAACATGCTGGATGAGGTTCGGCTCGCCTGCTACGTCGCCCGCGTGTTCACCAGCAACTACAAGATGGGCACGACGCGGCACGCCTTCGAGGCGGCCACCGTGGGCGGCGCCAAGATCCTGCGCCGGCCCGATCTCGGGCGCCTGGCGCCGGGCTGCAAGGCCGACTTCTCGCTGGTCGACATGAGCCATCCCTACATGCAGCCGGCGCACGAGCCGGTGCGCAGCCTGATCTATTCAGCGAGTGAACGCGCCATCCGCCACGTCTATGTCGATGGCGCCCAGGTCGTGAAGGACGGCAAGGTCATGACGGTCGACGTCGAGGCAGCGACCCAGGGCCTGATCGAGGGCCAGCGCAAGCGGCTCAAGACCGTGCCCCAGCGAGACTGGGCCGGCCGTACCGCCGATCAATTGGCGCCGCCGGTGTATGGCACCAAGGAACGCCTGCCGCAGTCGAGGCCGGTGACGTGACATACCTCTTCGCGGAGCGCGGACCTCCAGGTCCGCTCATGATCATGATGCGGACCTGGAGGTCCGCGCTCCAATGAGTCTTCTCGAGGTCAAGAACCTCCGCACCGAGTTCCGCTCGGGCGGCAGCGTGGTCGCGGCGGTCGACGGTATCTCCTTCTCCCGGGCACCCGGTGAGACGCTGGGCATCGTGGGCGAATCGGGCTGCGGCAAGTCGGTGACGTCGCTCTCGATCATGCGCCTGGTGCCCAACCCGCCCGGCCGCATCGCCGCGGGTGAGATCAGGCTGGAAGGCCGCAATCTCCTCGACCTGCCGGAGAGCGAGATGCGCTCGCTACGCGGCGATGCCGTGTCGATGATCTTCCAGGAGCCGATGACCAGCCTCAACCCGGTGCAGACGGTGGGCGAGCAGATCGTCGAGGCAATCCTGCTGCATCGCCCGGTCTCCTCCGCCGAGGCGCGCAATCGGACGCTGGAAATGCTGCGGCTGGTGAAGATCCCCTCGCCCGAGACGCGGCTCGACGAATACCCGCATCAGCTCTCCGGTGGCATGCGCCAGCGCGTCATGATCGCCATGGCGCTCGCCTGCGATCCCAAGATCCTGATCGCCGACGAGCCGACGACGGCGCTCGACGTCACCATCCAGGCGCAGATCCTCGATCTGCTGCGCGACCTGCGCGAGCGCACCGGCACGGCGATCATGCTGATCACCCATGATCTCGGCGTGGTGGCCGAGGTCGCCCACCGCGTCATCGTGATGTACGCCGGCCGCATCGTCGAAGAGGCGCCGGTTGGGGCTCTGTTCGCCGATCCGCAGCATCCCTACACGCTTGGCCTCCTTGGCTCGATCCCGCGACTGGGCAGCGATGGCGACGAGCCGCTGCAGGCCATCGAAGGCGTGGTGCCCAATCCCTTCGCCCTGCCCTCGGGATGCCGCTTCAGCCCGCGCTGCCCGCTGGCCGATGCCCGCTGCAAGGCCGACCAGCCCGCGCTGCGGGAGATCGCGCCCGGCCATCGCGCCGCCTGCTGGAAGGCGCCGCTCGATCTGTCGCTCGCCGCTGCGGCAGCGTCATGAGCGAGCCGCTGCTCTCGGTCTCGGGCCTCACCAAGCACTTCCCGGTAAAGCGCGGCCTCGTCTTCGAGAGCATGGTCGGCTCGGTGCGCGCCGTCGACGGGCTCACCTTCGACGTCGCGCCCGGCGAGACCCTGGCGCTGGTCGGCGAATCGGGCTGCGGCAAGTCGACGACCGGCCGCATGGTGCTGCGCCTGATCGAGGCGACCGGCGGTTCGATCCGCTTCGCCGGCCGCGACGTGCGCGCGCTCGACCGCCG
>JADHLS010000338.1 GCA_016780605.1 Reyranella sp. | reverse complement strand
AAATGCTCGTGAGTAAGGGCGTCACAAATAAGGTGTGGCCCGTGACCAATCTGGGACCAATCGAGCCGCCGTGGTAAGATGCCTCACGGTTCTTCAATGAAGGGTGAGGGATGGTTTCCCGCAGGGTTGTGCTGGGCGGCGGGTTAGCCAGCCTGGGCTTGGCAGGATGTGGCGGTCAGGCGCCGGTGGCGAGACGAGGCGGCGACGTCTACCTGCCGCAGGCTCAGATGGGACCGTCTGGACTGGACGCGGTGATCGACATCAGCCACGGCGTGATCGTCAGCGACTTCAACGCTGTCCGCCGCAGCGGCATCCTTGCCGTTATCCACAAGGCGACAGAGGGCGGCGACTGGGTTGACCCCTCCTACGCCGTGCGCCGCCAGCAGGCCGAGCAGGCCGGACTGTTGTGGGGGGCCTATCATTTCGGCACGCGCCAGTATTCCGGGGCGCAGCAGGCGCAGTCCTTCCTGTCGGTGGTCCGGCCCACGCCCTCGACGCTGATCGCCCTCGATATCGAGGCCAACGACGCCAACCCGCGCAATACCATGACGCTGGCCCAGGCCGAGGCCTTTGTTACGGTCGTGCAACAGGCGACCGGTCGGTTCCCTGTCCTCTACACCCATCCGAATTGGGCCAACGGCCAAAAACATGGCCGCCGCGGACTGACCCTCGGTGGACCGATCGTCCCGGGCTCGCTGCTGGCGCAGTGCGACCTCTGGCTCGCCGACTATCGCGAGCAGCCAGACTTGCCCTGGGCCTGGGCCGACCGCGGCTGGAAGCTCTGGCAGTATGCCGGCAACCAGACAGAGTCAGACGTCGCCTATGGCTCGCACTCCCGCGCGGTGGCCGGCATCACTCATTGTGATCGCAATCTCTTTGCCGGCGACGTGGCCGGGCTTTATCGCTTCTGGAATGCGCGGATGCGCAGCTGAGCGAAGTGCGAAGCGGGAGCGGCTGCAGATCGGGCCCCAGTGCTGCCCCAAGCTGGCCTGACCTGGCTCGCCGTTACCGGCAATCGCCGCTCCGCGCCCCCCAAGAAGACGGGCAAACTTGGCAACCCCGTGGCCGGCGGTCTGTGGGATTCCTCACACAGGTTCAGCGGCCGCGGGTGACGGGCGGGGCTGCAGCTTCGGCAGGCCGGCCAGCAGCGAGGTGAGCTCGGCCTGCCGGGACGTGCTGGCCTTGGCCAGCGAGCGCGCCTCTTGCGCCGTGAGGTCGAACAGCCCGCGCACGGCCTGGGCGGCTTGGTCCACGGGTGTGAGCACCACCAACGTCACGCGGCCGCCGAAGATGTTGCGCGCCTGGCCCGCCACCGGCACGGCGTGGATGACCGCGGGTTCGCCGGCCATCGAGCGGGCGGCAAAGGAACGGCCCTCGCGCGGATCGGCCAGGACCTTGTGCAGCAGGCCATTGGCCTGCGCGTCGACCAGGGCAAGGCGGTCCTGCGGCCGCCAGTGCACGTGGTTGGCGAGCGCTTCGATCTCGGCGTTGGCGGCGAGAGCGCGGCCGTCGCGATCGAGCATGGCGGCGGGCAGACCGATGGTCTGCAGGGCTGCGGTCGCGGTGCGCGGCTGCTGCAGGCGCCAGCGAACGCTCAACATGCCGGCGCGCGCCAGCGCCGGTCGCAGCGAATCGAGCAGCGCCACGTCTTGTGCCGCAAAGGGCGTCGCTTCTGGCCTCCGCTGGAAATGGAAGCCAAGGCAGTCGCCCGTGGGTACGGCGATCGCGGTCGCGGCGAAGGCATCGCCGCGCCGTTCGGTGGCCGAGAAAAGGTCGCGGTCGGTGAGAAAGCCCGCACGGTCGGCGCCCAACAGCCTTGCCGTCGTTTGCTGGCAGTGCAAGCCATCCCTTGGCCCGGACACGACGTCGCCGGTCCAGGCATCGCTGCGACGGGCCCACAGCATGGCCGCCGGTGCGTCGACAGCGTGGCCGATCGCCTGGAGCACGAAGGGCCAGCGCTCGGCGACAGCAGCTGCTTCGTGAATGGACTGGATGAGTAAGCCGCGATCGATCATGTCCGACACCCCAAGTTCTTGTCCCCGCGGGCAATTGTGGCGACAAATCGGCCGTGGCTCTGTGGCAAAGGTCACCGAACGCAAAACTTACGCATCGCGGAACCGGAGGCGTACCCCGCTGGGACAAGAGCCGACGGGCCAGCGGCACCGCAACCCGACGGCTGCCAGGGGCTCCGAAGTGGTTGTGATTTATGTCCCAAATTCTTGATGCCGAGGAAATCGTCCAGGTCGCCCTGAAGACGTTGAAGGGACGCCCGGACGGCGATCCGACTTCTTTGCAGCAGCTGCCGGCCGCTCTTTATGTGACGGATCGGGATGGCAGGATCACCTGGTACAACAAGGCATGTATCGACCTTGCGGGACGCACGCCGGAGGTCAAGGTCGACTGTTGGTGCGTCACCTGGAAGCTGCTGACTGACCGCGGCGAGCCGTCGCCCCACGACCAGTGCCCGATGGCCCTCGCCATCAGAGACGGCGTTCGATCCGCGGTGAAACGGCGATCGCCGAGCGGCCGGACGGTCGGCGAGTTGCGTTTCGACCCCATCCGACGCCGCTGTTCGATGCGGCGGGGCAGTTCACCGGCGCCATCAACGTCTTGGAGGACATCACGGCGGCGCGCCGGCGAGACGACTTCCTGGCCCATGCCCGGCGCTGTCGGCGGCTGTCCCGGCAGATCAACGACCGCCAGACCATCTCGGCGCTGCAGCACATGGCCGAGGAATACGAAGCACAGGCCGCCGACCTGACCGTCGATCTCGCCGCCGCCTAGAAGGGCTGTCATCCTGCCGGGCATCTAGTCCGGCAATGGCGGGGGCCCCGTATGCTATCGGCGCGTGAACGCGGCTTTGTCGAGGCGCGGCGGGTCGGCCATCTGGCGACCGCTGACGCACGTGCCGTACCTCATGTCGTGCCCGTGTGCTTCGGTCTCGCGGGCGAGACCCTCTATATCGCCATCGACGCCAAGCCCAAGCGCGACCGCGACCGACCGCTGAAGCGGCTGGGCAACATCGCCCATAATCCGCAGGTCGCCGTCGTCTTCGATCACTACGACGAAGACTGGCGCCGGCTGGGCTGGGTCATGCTGCGCGGACGCGCGGACATCCTGATGCCGGGCGAGGAACATGCGCGCGCGCAGGCGCTGGTCCGTTCACGCTATCCGCAGCTCGTGGCGATGCCGATCGAATCGCTTCCCGTCATCGCCATCCGCATCGAACGGGTGACGAGCTGGGGCGATCTCGGCGAGTAGCGAAGCGGGGCGACCAGGAGATGATCGCCCCGCTCAACGTCAGGACGTGTACGCCTTGACGCACTCGCTGTGCGCCCACTTGGCGGCGTCCTCGGCCGGCATGCCCTGGATCGCCTTGGCGTACATGTCGACGATGATGTACTTGCTCACCACCTCGGCGGCCTTGCGGTCGGGCGGCCCGGCATAGCCGACAAGCCGGCCGTACTCCGGCAGATCCCTGAAGGGTTTCAGCACCGGATCGACGTCCCACACCGCGTGCTTGGCCCAATCCTTGGTCGGCCCCGAGGTGTAACCCTGTTGCGAGGTGAACCACTGGTCGTAGATCGGCTTGGAGTGCATCCAGCGCAGGAAGTCCTTGGCCGCTTTCTGGTTCTTCGAGTAGCCCATCACCATGTCGGTGAACACGCCCGGCGAGTTGTACTGGCCCGCGACCCCCTTGGGGATGGGAGCATGCAGGATGTCCTGGAACATCGGCGTGCCCTTCTCGGTCTTGTAGGTGTCCGGCTTCTTCTTGGCTTCGATGTAGATCGAGGCGCCGTTGTTGGTGGCGCTGATGGTCTGGGACAGGAAGGCGCGGTTGTTGTTGGTGTCGTCCCAGGCGAGGCCACCTTCGTCCATGGTCTCCTTCCACAGCATGACGGCGTACTTGATCGATTCGACAGTTTCCTTGCTGTTCAGCACGACCTTGCCGTCGGCCTCGACTTCCTTGCCGCCGAACGACCAGAGGAAGGGATACCACCAGCCGGGCGCGTCGCCGAACGTGTGCCCGGCGGTCTGCCCGATCGGCCGGCCCTTGGCCTTCAGCTTCTTGCCGACCTCGCGGAAGGTCTCCCAGTCCCCCGGGAAGCTCGTGGCGCCGACCTCCTCGAGCCACGACTTGCGATAGGCGATCATGCCGCCGCCGGTGGTGAATGGGACGCCGATCCACTTGTTGCCGATCATGGCGATCTGGCGCGACACGTCGTAGTAGCCGCCCCCGGCCTTGCCGAGCTCTTCGGCGAGGTCGCCGACATCGGCCAGGCTCTGGCCATAGAGCTGTGGCCAGTTGCTGAATCCCATGATGATGTCGGCGCCGGCGCCCGACTGGATCGCCGAGGTGATGCGCGACTGCAGGTCGTTGGCGTTGACGGTCTCGACCTTGAGCGTGATGCCCAAGGCCTTCTTGCACTCCTGCGTGATCGGGCCCTTGAGCAGCACGTCGGACGCCGGCACGAAATCGGCCCAGCGCAGCCAATGGACGTTCGACTCCTGGGCGAGCGCGGGCGCGCGGCCGCTCGCCAGGATGGCGGCCATGCCGCCCGATGCCGACAGCTTGAGAACTCTACGACGCGCAATGCGAGCCATGATTTCCTCCTGTCACATTTTTCATTCTGGAAACGACACGAGCGAAGACGCGTAGGCGTGCGCTGGGCCTCGGCCAGCGCGGGTAGACGTCTGTCAACTATGCGTATCGAACTGCACTACCGCCGCAGGGCATTCGGCTCTCTGCGGGCAACGCTCGGCGGATCATAGCGCCGCCACAGTGGCGCGTCCTTGCCAAAGATGCCTATGCTCCCCGCCAACAATCACCACGGGACGAGGGAACGCCATGAACACTGCAGTCCTCGAAGCCAAGGCCGCCGACTTCGACGTCGAAGATGTCGAGTATCTGCGTCACGGCGACAAGCCGTTGTTGGCCCGCATCTTCAAGCCGCGTGGGGCCGGGCCGTTCCCGGCCATGGTGGAATGCCATGGCGGCGCCTGGTGCATGAGCGACCGCACCACCGAGCGGCTGCGCCATGAGTACATGGCATCGCACGGCGTCGTGTCGATTGCGCTCGATTTCCGCTCCGGCACAGAGGCGCCGTATCCGGCGTCGGTGCAGGACATCAACTATGCGGTGCGCTGGGCCAAGCTCCATGCGCGCGAGCTCAAGACGCGGCCCGATCTCATCGGCCTGTCGGGTCAGTCGAGCGGCGGGCATCTCGCGATGCTGGTCGCCATGCGCCCGCACGATCCGCGCTATGCGGCGATCGCCCTGCCGGCCGGCTCTCCGGCCGAGGACGCCAGCGTGCGGTGCGTGATCATGTCCTGGCCGGTGATCAATCCGCTCAGCCGCTACCGCCACGCCAAGCGCGCCCTGCAAGGCCCCAACCCGGCCGAGTGGCCGAAGTCGATCATCGGCCGCCACGACTCCTATTGGCAGAACGAAGCCAACATGGCCGAGGGCAATCCGACAATGGCGCTCGAGCGCGGCGAGAAGGTGCTGACGCCGCCCGCGGTCTGGTACCAGGCGCAGGGCGATATCGTGCACGACTACAAGGACATCGAATCGAGCTTCGACGGCAACGAGCCGCAGCGTTTTTGCGCCGCTTACGCCAAGGCCGGCGGCTCGATCGCGCTGGAATATATCGACATAGAGCGCAAGGCCGGTTCCTCGCCCGACCTCTCTCAGTGCGGGCCGATGTTCGGGCGCATGGTCGAATTCATCGAACGCCACGTCAGGGTGTGATAGAGCGCTTCTCACCAGCGGAGCTCGAGTTCCTCTGCCCCGCCTAGCGGGGCAGAGGAGGCATGAGCCTGAGAAGAGATTGAATGGCGAGGGCGTAAATGGATCAACAGTGGCTTTCGGTGATCCATACCGCTTCGACCTGGGTGATACCGGCGCTCCTCGCCATCACGCTGCATGAGGCGGCACACGGCTTCGTCGCGCGCTGGTGCGGCGACGATACGGCATGGCGGCTGGGCCGCGTCAGCCTGAATCCCTTCAAGCACATCGATCCGTTCGGCACGATCGTCCTGCCCGGCCTGCTGCTGCTGATGCGGGCGCCGTTCCTGTTCGGCTACGCCAAGCCGGTGCCGGTGAATTTCGGCGCCTTGCGCAATCCCCGTCGCGACATGATCTGGGTCGCGGCGGCGGG
>JADHLS010000337.1 GCA_016780605.1 Reyranella sp. | reverse complement strand
GTCTTCTTCATCGCTGCCACCGCGGCCTTGGCGTCGAGCGTCGGCGGGGTGCGCAGGCTGAGCTTGGCGGTCGCGTAGGGCCGCAGCACATTGCCGGCGTCGCCCGGCGCGGGGTAGCCGTCCATGCCGGTGATGGCGAGCTGCGGGCGCCAGGTGCGGTTCAGCACCATCTGGCCGAGATCGTCGACCATCGGCCTGGTGCCGCCAGCGAAGGGGAATTTGGTGAAGACCTCCTGGCCCAGTACGCGCGCGGCCTCCTTGGCCTGCTCGATGCGCTGCGGCGGGATCTGCACATAGAGGTCCTGCAGCTTGATCTCGCCGGTCGCCTCGTCCTCCAGCCGTGACAGCAATCCGCGCGTGATGCGGAAGGAGGAGGGCACGATGCCCGACGCGTCGCCCGAGTGCACGCCCTCGGTCAGCACTCGCACGGTGAGCGTGCCGCCCGCGATGCCGCGCAGCGATGTCGTGAGCCACAGCCGGTCCCAGTCGCCGCAGCCCGAATCCAGGCAGACGACCAGCGAGGGATTGCCGATGCGCGGAAGCAGGTGATCGACGTAGTAGGGCAGATCATAGCTGCCGCTTTCCTCGCAGCCCTCGATCATGACGACGCAACGGGCGCGCGGCACCTTCTGGTCACGCAGCGCCTTCAGCGCAGCGAGGCTGCCGTAGATCGCATAGCCGTCATCGGCGCCGCCGCGGCCATAGAGCTTGTCGTCCTTGCGGACGGGAATCCACGGACCGAAGCCCTCCCACCAGCCCTTCATCTCGGGCTGCTTGTCGAGATGGCCGTAGAGCAGGACGGTGTCGTCGCTGTCGCCCGGAATCTCCATGAAGATCAGCGGCGTGCGGCCGGGCAGGCGCACCACCTCCAGCGTGGCGTCGGGAAAATCCGCGAGCTGCGGGCGCGCCCAGGCCTCCATCAGCTTGACGGCGTCGTCCATGTAGCCGTGCTCGGCCCATTTCGGGTCGAAAGCCGGCGATTTGTTGGGGATGCGGATGTACTCGGTGATCGAGGGCAGGATCGAATCGTCCCAGAAGGCGCCGACGAAGCGGCTCAGGCGGTTGGTGTCCATGAGCCCGATCTTATGCCAGATTGTCCGCTCCTCCGGGGAGACACTTCGATGTTCGACGTTGAACAATTCATTGCCGATCTGCACAGCACCCTCGGCGAGCGCTCGCGCAAGGCCCTGAAGGAGGTCGTGGCGCGGGCCGTCTCCGATCCATCAGCGGTCGTGCGCGCCCTGGGCGAGCCCGACAAGGCCGGCGTGAACGTGCTGCACCGCTCGCCGGAACTGACGGTCCTGACGCTCGCCTGGTCGCCTTTGCAGGTGACCCTGCCGCACAATCACCGCATGAGCGCGGTCATCGGCATGTATGGCGGCCGCGAGGACAACACTTTCTGGCGCAAGGCCCGCGACGGCTCGAAGTTCCAGATCGAGCCCGCGGGCGGCGAGGCGCTGGGGACGGGCGACGTGGCCCTGCTCGGTCCCGACATCGTCCACTCGGTGGTGAACCCGCTCGGCAAGATCAGCGCCGCCATCCACGTCTATGACGGGCCGTTCCTCACCGTCGAGCGCAGCATGTGGGACGCCGAGACGCTCGAGGAGAAGCCCTACGACATCAACGCGGTAGCCAAGGGCATGCCGCTGCGCCAGTAGCGGCGTCGACGGCGATCAGCCCTTCGGGCAGGGAAAGACCCTCATCTCGGGGCCGAGGTCGTAGGGCGCCGGAACCTCCTTGAGCGACATCACCTTCTCATGCAGCGCCCAGTCGAAGGCGCGCTGATGGCGTGAGCAGAAGTCGGGATCCAGCCTGGGGCGCTGGGCCGTGCGGTTGGCGATCTCGGTGACCATGACGTCGAGGTTGGCCTTCTTGCGCGCAACCACCGACTTGATCTCGGCGGCGTTCGACGAAAGCTCGGGATTGTATTTCTTCATGAACGCGGCGTATTCGTCGTCGAGGTACATCTTGCCGTCGGGGCCCTTGCACTGGAGGGCGCCGACCACGAGCTCCTGCTGGACCATCCGCACGCGGAAGGCCATCAGCTCGTTGTCGGTGTAGCAGATCGTCTTGACGTTGGCGGGCGGCGTAATCGCTGCGACCGGCGCCTGGTAATTGTTGGAGACCGTGGTCTCGGGCTGGCTCGGCGTGCAGGCAAGAAGCGTCGATCCGCACGCGACAAGAATCGACAAGGACAGAAGCGGCTTTTGCATTTCTTGGTTTCCTCGAGGGGGTGAGGCCGAAACGCGCCCAGCATCCGGACGTTCCCCGTCGAGCACAAGAGAGTCACGCTGTCACAGGCGGCGCTCGCTGCGCGGGTCGAGCGCGTCCTGCAAGCCGTCGCCGAGAAAATTGAAGGCCATCACCGTCAGGAAGATCAGCAGGCCCGGCAGCAGGGCGAGGATCGGCGCCTGTTGCAGCAGCTCCTGCGCGCCGGTCAGCATGTTGCCCCAGCTCGCTGCCGGCGGCTGGGTGCCGAGGCCGAGGAACGACAAGGTCGATTCGAGCAGGATGAGGGCGCCGATCGAAAGCGTGGTGGCGACGACCAGCGAGCCCGCCGCGTTGGGCAGGATGTGGCGAAACATGATGCGCCCGGGTCGCGCGCCCAAGGCCTGCGCCGCTCGCGTGAAGTCCCTCGCCTTGAGCGACAGCGTCTCGGCGCGCACCAGGCGCGCAACGGTGGTCCAGCCGGTGAGGGCCACGATGACGATGATGCGATAGAGCGAGAAGGTCTCCGACTGGGCGAGCTCGACCGGCACGCCGATCTTGCGGGGATCGATGGCGGCGATGACGATCAGGAGCGGCAGTAGCGGCAGCGCGATGACGCCGTCGGTGAGCCGCATCAGCACGGCATCGAGGCGGCCGCCGCGGTAGCCCGCCACGACACCGATCACGGCGCCGATCACCGCCGACAGCAGGGCCCCGGAGACGCCGACCAGCAGCGACACGCGGCCGCCGTCGAGCAGGCGCTGGAAGAGGTCGCGGCCGAGGTCGTCGGTGCCCAGCCAATGCTCGGCCGAGGGCGGCTCGAAGCGGCGGAAGAGGTCGGTCGCCGTCGGGTCGACGCCGCGCAGGTCGGCGATCCATGGCGCGGCGAGCGACAGGATGAGCAGCACGAGCAGGAACAGCAGGGACACAACAGCGAGCCTGTGGCGCAGCAGCCGGTTCCAGACCAGGCGGCCGGGACTGGCCGACGGCCGGGCGGCGACGTCGCTCATGCACTCTGCTCGATCGAGACGCGCGGATCGACCCAGGCGTAGGCGAGGTCGGCCAGAAGGTTGCCCAGCATGGTGGCCAGCGTGGCGATCAGCAGGCCGACCAGGGCGAGGTTGTAGTCGTTGTCGAGGATGGCCTGGTAGATCGCCTTGCCCATGCCGGGCCAGGCGAACATGGTCTCGGTGATCAGCGCCCCGGAGAAGAGGCCGCCGAAGGACAAAGCGAGGATGGTCAGCACCGGCGCCAGCGCATTGCCGAAGGCATGGCGCCAGCGCACGCCGGTTTCGGGTACGCCCTTGGCGCGGGCGGTGCGGATGTAGTCCTGGCGCAGCACTTCGATCATGGCGCCGCGCATGAAGCGCGTGTAGCCGCCCAGCTGCACCAGCGTGAGTGTCAGCACCGGCAGCACGAGGTAGCGCAGCCGGTCGGCAAGCGCGGCCCACCAAGTCGTCCCCGGCCGGATATCGGCCTGGCCGCCGGCCGGCAGCCAGCCCAGCTTCACGGCAAAGAGCGTGATCAGGAGCAGGGCGAGCCAGAACGGAGGCGTGGAGATGCCGCCGAAGCAGAAGAGGTTGATCAGGTAGTCCGAGCGGCTGCGCGGCCGCGACGCTGCCCAGATGCCGAGCGGCAGCGCAATGGCGACGGCGATGACGAAGGCGAGGCCCGCGAGCACGAAGGTGTTGACGAGCCGCGGCCACAGCACCGCGAGCACCGGCTGGCTGTAGGACCGCGAGTAGCCGAAGTTGCCCTGCAGCGCCTGCAGGGCCCAGGCGAGGTAGCGTTCGAGCAACGGCTTGTCGAGACCATAGACCGCCTTCAGGCGCGTCACGTCGGCCGCCGTCATCTTGGGATCGCCCGCGATCATGAAGTCGATGGGATCGCCCGGCATCAGGCCGATCAGCAGGTAGACCACGAAGCTCATCAACGCGAGGGTGATCGCGGTCTGGACGGCCCGACTGACGAGGTAGCGGGTCATGCCCCGATCATGCCCCGAGACGTTTCTCCAGCCCCGCCTTCACCGCGGGCCACTCGGTGTCGATGATCGAGAAGAAGACCGAATCGCGCACATGGCCGTCGGCCATGATCATGTGCTTGCGGTGGATGCCTTCCTGGGTGGCGCCGAGCTTGGCGATGGCGGCGCGGCTCCTGGCATTGCGCACGTCGGTCTTGTACTCGACGCGGTGGAATTTCAGCACCTCGAAGGCGTGCTGCATCAGCAGCAGCTTGCATTCGGGGTTGACCGGTCCCGACCACACCGAGGGCTCGTACCAGGTCGAGCCGATCTCGAGCTTCTTGTGCGCCTCCTCGATGTTGAGGTAGCGCGTCATGCCGACATAGCGATCTTGCGCCTTCAGGAAGACGACGAAGGCGATGTCATGTACGCCGTCGCTGCGTCGGAGCGCATTGTCGATGTAGGGATTGAACAGCGGCCCCAGCGCCGAGGTCGTGGTGGTGAAGATCTCGGGATGCTGCGCCGCCGGCCGCACCAGCTCGCGATGGCGTTCCTCCAGCGGCTCGAGGCGCACGAAGCGGCCGTCGAGGATGGGCTTGGCAAGGGTCATGTGGTTACTCCCAGCGCCATTGCTCGATCCACAGCGTCGAGCTGTTGAGCGTGCCCGTCGGCACCACGCCCTTCAGCGGCTTGGGGATGACGAAGGGATCGACGCGGAAGAACAGCGGCAGGACGGGCAGGTCGTCGGCGTGGATGCGCTGGATGTCGGCGAACAGGCCGCGGCGCTTGGCGAAGTCGAGCTCGCGCTCGGCGGCGTCGAGGGCGGCATCCATGGCGGGGTTGCGGTAGCCCGGATAGTTCTGGCCGCTCCAGGCATTCTCGGCCGACGGGATCTCCTTGGAATGAAGCAGGGTGCGCGGCACGCCTTCGGGGCTCTGCACCCAGGCATACATGGCAAGGCCGGTGAATTGCCGCCGGTTCAGCGCTTCCGAGAAGACGCGCGGCGGCTCGGCCTTGATACGGATCTCGATGCCGACCTGCTTCAGCTGGCTCTGGATCACCTGTGCCACCAGCTCGCGCACGCGGTTGCCGGCGGTCGTGGTGAGCTCGAGCGACAGGCGCTCGCCCTTGGCGTTCTGGCGCACGCCGTTCTTGATGTCGGAGAAGCCCGCCTCGTCGAGCAGCCTGCGCGCCTGCGCGGCATCGTAGGGATAGTGCCTGGTATTGGCGGTGAACATCGGATCGAGGGGGCTGATCGGGCCGTCGGCGACCGGCTGCTTGCCCTCGAACAGCTTCTCGGAGATCGCCTTGCGGTCGAGCGCCATCAGGATCGCCTGGCGTACCCGCCGGTCCCCCAGGAGCTTGTTGTCGAGCATGGTGTCGATGTGCTCGTAGATCAGCGCCGGCTTGTAGATGAAGTCGTACTTGTCCTTGTGGCGCTTCTCGAAGGCCAGCGCCTGGTCGAGCGACAGCCCGAGCTCGCCCATCACGTAGTCGACGTTGCCCGACAGGAAGTTGGCCTCGAGGGCCGCGGTGTTCTCGATGATCTTGACGACGATGCGCTTGAAGTGCGGCTTCTCGCCCGTCCAGGTCGGGTTCTGCTCCAGCACGATGCGGCTGCCGGGCACGATCTCGACGATGCGGAAGGGGCCGAAGAACAGGCCGGGGTTCGTCGAGTCGGTGTCGAAGGCGGTCTTGTTGCGGTACTCGGCGGGATTGGCCTCGAAGATCGGCTTCTCGATATGGGCCGGCAGCAGCAGCAGGGCCATGCTGTTATAGTCGAAGGTGACGCGGTCGATCGTCATGGTGAAATGGCGATCGTCCTTGGCGTCGAACTTGATGATGCGGCGATAGGCTTCCGACGAGGCCACGCCCGACAGCGGATGGCGGCCGACGTCGAGGGTGAAGGCGACGTCCTTGGCGGTGACCGGCGTGCCGTCGCCCCATTTCAGGTCGCGCAGCTCGATGTCGATCTCCATGCCCTTCTTGCCGTCAG
>JADHLS010000336.1 GCA_016780605.1 Reyranella sp. | reverse complement strand
AAGACAGAGCGTCCTTCAGCGCGTCGATCGGCAGCAGGACGCATTCGTGGCGCGACTTGTGGGCCTTGACCGGGGCGAAGGCGGAGAAGGGCTCACCGGCCTCCCCTTCCTCTCGGCCGATGGCGCGCTCGGCGTCTTGACGTACCTTGTCGATGCCGGCGGCGTTGCGACCGACGGCAACCGAAGCGAGCGCCGATGCCGAGGCCTGGCAGAGCAGGCAGCCGCGCACCTGATGGGCGATCTCGGCAATCTTGCCTGTGTCGTCGAGCTTGACGTCGATGGTGACGCGATCTCCGCACAGGGGATTGTCGCGGCGCGCCGACTTTGTGGGTGCGCCGAGCTTCCCGGCACCGGTCTTCGCCTTGGCAAGGGCGACGATGCGGTCCTGGTAGAGCTGGTCGGTCATCGGAGCGCCAATCACCGAAGAGTCCGGGCCGCGTGCTGCACGCCCGTCAGCAGGGCGTCGATGTCGGTGTTGTCGTTGTAGGGCGCAATCGAGACACGCGTCGTGCCGTCGAGATCGAAGCGATCCATCAGCGGCTGGCAGCAATGGTGTCCGGCGCGCACCGCGACGCCGAATGAATCGAGAGTTTGCGCCACGTCGTGCGGATGCACGCCGTCTAGCAGGAACGACACCACCGGATAGCGGTTCTGCGTGCTCGGCGGACCGAACAGCGTCGCGCCGTCGATCTTCTGCAGGCCGTCCATCAGCCGCTCGACCAGCGCCATCTCGTGGGCATGCGCCTCTTTCCAGTCGAGGCCGCGCATCCATTTGCAGGCGGCGCCCAGGCCGATCGCCGGCCCGATCGGCGGCGTGCCGGCCTCGAAGCGGCGTGGCGGTGGCGCCCATGTCGTTTCGGCGAAGGTGACGCGGCCGATCATCGAGCCGCCGCCATGGAACGGTGGCATGGCCTCGAGATGCTCGGCCTTGGCCCACAACACGCCGATGCCGTTGGGGCCGTAGGCCTTGTGGCCGGCGAAGGCGTAGAAATCGATGCCCATGGCCGGCAGGTCGAGCGGCCCGTGCGGGGCGCGCTGCGCGCCGTCCAGCATCACCTTGGCGCCCACCGTGCGCGCCAGGGTCACCACGGCATGCACATCGACCAGCGTGCCCGTGACGTTGGAAACGTGCGCCAGCGAGATCAACTTGGTGCGCGGCGTCAGCAGCCGCGGCAGGGCGTTGAGGTCGATGCGGCCGTTGACGGTGACCGGCACGACGTCGATCTCGATGCCGCTCCTCTGGCGCAGCAACTGCCAGGGCACGATGTTGGAATGGTGCTCCAGCTCGGAGAGGATGATGCGGTCGCCGGGCTTCAGCAGCGAGCCGTACGAATAGGCGACAAGGTTGATCGCCGCCGTGCAGCCGCCCGTGAAGACGATCTCCATGGGATCGACACCGAGGAACGTCGCCACTTCAGCGCGGGCGTTCTCGTAAGCCTCGGTCGCGCGCTCGGCGAGCCGATGAACGCCGCGCAGCACATTGGCGCGACCCGTGGTCTCGTATGTTCGCACGGCGTCGAGCACAACTTCGGGCGTCTGTGCCGACGCGCCGTTGTCGAGATAGTGGACCGGTTGACCGTCGATGACAGCTGACAGAATGGGGAATTGCCGGCGAACGGCGGCGACGTCGAAGCTCATAGTTTGCTCCGCGCCCGCCAGGCGGCAAGCGCTTCAGGGGTGTCGATGTCGGTGACGGCGGCCTCGCCCGTCATCTCGACCTCGCAGACGAGGTCGGCATGCTCGCCGATCAGGTGCTTGGCGCCGGAATCGCCCGAGAGAGTGGCCATCTCCGGGAAGAAGCGGCGCGCCCACAGCACGGGATTGCCGCGCTTGCCGCCGACGGTCGGCACGCAGATCGAGCGGCCCTCGACGGGGCTGAACGCGGCCATCAGGCGATCAAGCAATGGCGCGCTGACGCCTGGCATGTCGCCCAGCTGGACGACGGCGGCATCGATATCCTTGCCGAGCGCGCCAATGCCCGTGCGCACCGAGGTGCTGAGCCCTTCGGCGAAGTCCGGATTGACCACGAAACGCAGCCTCGACTTCGCCGGGATCGCCTTCTCGATGGCCGCCCTCACCTCGTCGGCCATGTTGCCCAGAACGACGACGACTTCCACGGCCTGCGATGCAAGCGCCGCCTTCACGGCATGCATGACCAGCGGCTGGCCTTCGGCGTCGGCCAGCATCTTGTTGGAGCCCATGCGCGTCGAGCGGCCGGCGGCAAGCACCAGCACGGCGACACGCGGCGCCGCCTGCGGGCCTGCCTCTTCCTCGGTATCGTCGCGCGGCTGCGGCCGGCTCGCGATCTCGGCCAGAAGGCCGCCGGCGCCCATGCGAACGATCTCGGCCCGGCCGACCGGCAGCCCTGCCGCCAGCCGCTCCAGCACCATGTCGAAGCCGTTGTACTTGGGCGACTTGGCGCAGCCCGGCAGGCCCAGCACCGGCTTGCCGTCGAGCTCGGCGGTCAGCAGCAGGTTGCCGGGATCGACCGGCATGCCGAAATGGATGACCTTGCCGCCCGCTTCCTCGATGCCCGAAGGCACGACATCGTGGCGATCGACGATCGCCGAGGCGCCGGCGATCAGGAAGATGTCGCAGCCCTCACCCTTCAACTCCTGCAGGGCGCCGGCGATCTCCCGGGCGTCGTGCGCGACGCGGCGTTCGCTGACCAGAGTGCTGCCGAGCGAGGTCAGCCGCTTGGTCGTGGTGCCGACCGCTTTGTCCAGAACCTTGTCGCGCGTGCCGGGTAGCCTGGTCTGCACCAGGCCGGCGCGCATCGCCTTGAACGGCGCTACGGCGATCAGCGGCTGGTTGGCCGACTGCGCGACCTCGATGGCGCGCTCGACGGCCGCCCGCGGCGCCGCATAGGGGATGATCTTGACGGTGGCCACCATCTGTCGCGGCTCGACGCGCGCGAAAGGCGGCAGGGTCGCCACGGTGACCGATTCGTCCAGCTCGTTCAGCGCATCGATGCGCTCGTGATCGACCACCGCCAGCCCCGCCTCGCGGGCGAAGTGGTTGCAGCGGCCGGTGAAGGGCGCGGTGATCTCTATCCCTTCGCCTGCCAGTGCCCGCGCGACCCGGGCCGAGGCCTCGTCCTCGTGGATGTCGTCCGGGTCGAGGCGCGCAGCGACAACGCTCGACACGCCGGCCGACTTCAGCCTCGCAACGTCTTCGCCCGACAGCACCCGGCCCTTGGAGAAGTTGACGCCGTTGGCACGCCAACTGTGCGCCAGGATGGCGCCGGTGGCCTCGTCGATGGGGGTTTCCCCGAATCTCACGCGGCGGCCACCTTGGGCGCGGCCAGCGCCTCCAGGCGGCGCGCCCGCACCTCGACGATCTGGCCCAGGATCGACACGGCGATCTCCGCCGGCGACTTCGCCCCGATGTTGAGCCCGATCGGCCCGTGGATGCGGGCGAACTGCTCCTCGGTGATGCCGGCCTCGCTCATCAGCCGTTCCTTGCGCTTGGCATGAGTGCGCCGGCTGCCCAGCGCACCGACATAGAAGACGTCGGACTTGAGCGCGGCCTCGAGCGCGGGGTCGTCGAGCTTGGGATCGTGGGTCAGGGTAACCACCGCGGTCGACGCATCGAGGCCCATCGCCTGGAAGGCCTCGTCCGCCCAGTCCTGGATGACCTTCACGCCGGGGAATCGGTTGGCCGTGGCCCAGGCGCCACGCGGGTCGACCACCGTGACGTCGAAGTCCAGCATGGTCGCCATCGGCGCCAGCGACTGCGCGATGTGCACGGCGCCGACAACGATCAACCGCGCCGGCGGAACGTAGACGTTGAGGAAGATCTTCTGGCCGCCGATGTCGACGGTCTCGCTGCGGCCGATGTCCATCGCCTGGCGCGCCGCCGTGACGATGGCCGCGTCACTCGCCAGCGGCCCTTCCGCCTTGTCCAGGTAGACCAGCGCTTCGGCGGCGTCGCTCAGCCGTGTCGCCAGGGTGACGGCGCGCCGCTGGGTGCGGGCATCCTGGAGGGCCTTGATGGTCTCGGCCTTCATGTCAGTTCACCTTCTCGACGAAGACCTGGACCTTGCCGCCGCAGGCCAGGCCGACATCCCAGGCCTGCTCATCGGTGACGCCGAAGTCGAGCATCCGCGGCTTGCCGTCCTTGATGGCGGCCAGGGCCTCCTGGACCACGGCGCCTTCGATGCAGCCGCCGGAGACCGAGCCCACCATGGCGCCGGTGTCGTCGACGCCGAGCTGGCTGCCGACCGGACGCGGCGAGGAACCCCAGGTGGTGATCACGGTGGCAATGGCTACGCCCTTGCCCGCGTCCTTCCATTTGCCGACTTGTTCGAGAACGTCCAGCGCATCACTCATGAGTCTACTCCTTGCGCAGTTCCGTCTGCCAACCCGCCAATCGCACGTCGCCGGCGGTCAGCGCCGAGCCGAGAGCCGCGATCAGCCCGGCCAGGCTGTCGAGATTATGCACCGGCCGGAACTCGTCGACATGGGGCAACATGGCCTTGTTGCCCTGAGATTTGGGCTCGTAGGCGCCGTACCGCAAGAGCGGGTTGAGCCAGATCAGGCGTGAGCAGGACTTATGCAAGCGCTCCATTTCCTCAGCCAAGCCGACGGCGCCTTCGCGGTCCAGACCGTCGGTGATCAGCAGGACCACGGCGCCCTGGCCCAGCACGCGGCGCGACCACTTGTTGTTGAATTCGTGCAGGGTCTGGCCGATGCGCGTGCCGCCCGACCAGTCCTCGACCTGGGCCGACGCCTTCTGCAGGGCGATGTCGACGTCCTTGTTGCGCAGCGCCCGGCTGACGTTGTTCAGGCGCGTGCCGAAGGTGAAGCAGTAGACGCGATCGCGGTCGTTGGTGATGGCGTGCATGAAATGCAGGAACATGCGCGTATAGCGGGCCATCGATCCCGAGATGTCGCACAGGATGACGAGCGGCGGCGGCCGTTTGCGCGGCTCGCGCTTGCGCAGCTCGGTCAGGCCCTCGGGCCTGAGCGCGCGCCGCAGGGAGGCGCGGAAATCGACTCGCGGTCCGCGGCGAGCGGACTGGTAGCGCCGCGTGCGCCTGAGCGGCATCGGCAGGCGGAGCCGCGAGATGGCGCGCAGCGCCTCGTCGATCTCGCTTTGGGACATCTGTTCGAAGTCGCGATGCTGCAGCACCTCTCGGTCGGACACGGTGAAAGTCGCCTCGACCTCGACCTCGGGCGGCTCGCCCTCCTCCTCGCGCGGCGCCTCCCCCTTGCCGGGCTGCAGCGCCTCCTGCAGGCGGCGGCTCAGCTGCTTCTTCTCGTCGGGGTCGGCGGGCACGGCGACCGACGGCAGCAGCATCTCCATCATCTTCTCGAGCAGGCGCGGATTGCGCCAGTAGACGTGGAACGCCTGGTCGAAGATCTCACGCTGGTCGCGCCGGTTCACGAACACCGAGTGCAGCGTCCAGTAGAAGTCGTCACGCTTCTGGAGGCCGGCCGCCTCCACCGCCTCGACCGCGCGCAGCACCTGCCCCGGCCCGACGCGCAAGCCGGCGGTACGCAGCGTCCGCGCGAAGTGGACGATGTTGTTCGCCAGCATGCCATGAGCGCGCTCGGGCGTGGCGGAGGATTCGGGAAGCGCGTCCATTACGACGTACCGTCAGGATTGATACGTCCCTCATGTTCCTCTCCCCCGCTAGGGGGAGAGGTTAGGAGAGGGGGTGACGCACTGTCGTTGATCAGATTCTGAATCGTTGCCCAAATGCCATCAGGATTTTGCAGGACTTCACCCGCACCAAAGCGGACGACCTGCCATCCCAGGCTCTCGATCAGAGCAGTGCGACGGGCGTCCGCTTCGAGCCTGTCGTCGTGGTGAATCCCGTCGATCTCAATGACGAGCCTCTTCGACACACAGGCAAAGTCGGCAAAGTACGGCCCGACCGGATGCTGTCGCCGGAATTTGATTCCCTCCATCCGATGGGCGCGGATCAATTCCCAGCAGACTCGTTCTGCACGGCTGGGGTCGCGCCTGAGCTCACGTGCTGTGCTCGACTTCTTACTCATGCCCCCTCTCCCAACCTCTCCCCCTCGCGGGGGAGAGGAGCTTGAGGGCGCTATGTGACGGGATAACGTACACGCCCTATCCCAGCGGCTGGGCGGCGATGTCGGACTTCACCTTGCGCAGGATCTCGGCGGCTTCCGAGCCCTGCAGGCGCTGGATGTCGTCC
>JADHLS010000335.1 GCA_016780605.1 Reyranella sp. | reverse complement strand
CGGCGCCGCCATTCGAGCCCGAACCCGTCGTCGAGACTGTGCCAGCGCCCGCGCCGGCTGTTGCGCCCGTGCAGGCAGGCTGGGAGCAGCGGCTGGGGGCGCGGGCCTTCGTCTGGGTCGGTGCGGTCACGCTCGCCCTGGCCGGCGTGTTCCTGGTGCGCTACTCGATCGAGGAAGGCTACCTCTCGCCCGAAGTGCGCGTGATCCTGGCGGCGCTGTTCGGTTTCGCCCTGATCGGCGGCGCCGAACGCCTGCGCAGCCGCGACGACCGCGTCGCCCAGGCGCTGGCATCCGCCGGCGTCGCCTCGCTCTACGGTGCGCTGTTCGCGGCGGTTGCGCTCTACGACATGATCTCCAAGCCCGCGGCGGGCGGCGGCGCTGCCGCGCTGACGGCCTTCGCGATCGGCGTGTCGCTGCGGCATGGCATCTTCGTCGCGGGGCTGGCCTTCGTCGGCGGCTTCGCGAGCCCCCTCATCATCGGCAGCGAGACGCCCAACACGCCGGTGCTGTTCGGCTATCTGCTGGCGATCGCGGCGGGCACGCTGGCGGTGATCCGCCATCGCGGCTGGTGGCCGCTGGGCTGGGGGGTGCTCGCCGGATCGGCGATCTGGACGCTTCTCTGGATGCAGTCGCTGGCGGGCGGCCTTGCTTGGGTCGGGCTCTTCCTCGTGGCCGTGGCCGGTCTTTTCGTCTGGGCGACGTGGCGGCGATTGCAGGAAAACGACAACCCGACGGACGACGTGGCGCTCATGGTCTGGCTCGCTCTCGGCCTGACCGGGGCGCTGATCGCCGCCCTCATCGTCCAGGATGACGGACGGCAGTCGGCCGGATGGCTTGCCCTGGCGGCGCACGGCCTCGGCCTGTTCGTGCTGGCGCGATGGACGCCGCGCTTCCAGTACGTCGCGGCGCTCGCTCCGGTGCTGTCGCTCGCGACCTTGGCGCTGTGGGGCAACACCAACGAGTTCGGCTCGATGGCCGCTGCGTTGGGCGGTCTCTACGCGGCCGGCGCCTTTGCGCTCTTGTGGAATGCCGGACGGCCCGGATTCTGGGCCGCGCTCGCGGTGGGCGCGGCGCTCGGCCATTTCCTGCTGAGCTGGTACATGCTGCGCAACACAGCCGTAGGGACGCCTTGGGGGCTGATCAGCATCGGTCTCGCCGTTCCGTTCCTGGTGGGCGCCGAGCGCCTGGCGCGCTGGCGCGAAACCATGCCCGGCGCCGCCGAGGCGCTGGGCTACATGGCCGCCGGCGTCGTCTTCTTCATCGCCGCCGCCATTGCGCTGGAGCTCCGCCGCGAATGGATAACAGTGGCCTATGCCGTCGAGTTTGCCGCGGTTGCCGCGATCTCGGCCCAGCTCGGCCTCACTGCCATGCGCCGGCTGTGCTGGCCGTTGCTCGCCGTCGTGGTCGTACGCTTCGTGCTCAATCCCGAGGTCCTGACGTATCCGCTGGGCGTCACGCCGATCTTCAACTGGATCCTGTGGGGCTACGGGCTCGCGATCGTGGCGCTCATCGGCGGCCTGCGCAGCCTGCGGCCGACCGGCGACGAGCCTCTGCTGCGCGCCACCGAGGCCGCGATTGCGCTGCTGGCCTTCGTGCTGGCTACCCTGCAGGTGCGCAGTATCTTCCATCACGACACCATGGCCGTGCCCGACTCGGGCTTCATGGAGCGGAGCCTCTACGTCCTGGTCTGGGGAGCTTTCGCGCTCGCCGCGTTGTGGCTGGCGCGGATGCGCCGCGATCCGGTCGTGCTGTGGGCCTGGCGCATCAGCGGCGCCCTGGCCGTGGCGCTGGTTGTCGTGGCCCAGGTCGGCATCGCCAATCCGATCCTGCGCCGGACCGATGTCGGCAGCCTGCCGCTCGCCAATGGCCTGTTCCTCGCCTATGCGTTGCCGGCGGCAATGGCGGCCCTGGCGCGGCGCTGGATCGATGGTGTCGAGCCGGAGCGCAACGTGGCGCTGGTCATCGAGGCCACGGCGTCACTGCTCGCATTCGTCTGGGTCTCCCTGGAAGTGCGCCACCTGTTCGACCCGGGCTTCGAGCGCGACGGCTTCGATGCCGCGGGCCTGGAGCTCTATGTCTATTCCGCGGTCTGGCTCCTGTTCGGCGTAGCCTTGCTGGCGCTGGGCTTCCTGCGCAACGCCGCGGCGCTTCGGCATGCGGGCATGGCGCTGGTCTGCATCGTCGTCGCCAAGGTCTTCCTGATCGACGTGGCCGGCCTGCAGGGCCTGCTGCGCGTCTTCTCATTCCTCGGTTTGGGCGCGGCGCTGGTTGGCCTGGGCTATGCCTATCGTCGCTTCGGCTTCAGGTAGTTCATGATAGGGCCGATCTCTCCGTCGCCCAGCCCGCGTGAATAAGCCCCCGCGCGCGATGGTATCGGATGAACGATGCATAGAACGGACGCCCGAGAAGATGCGGCGCGCGCAAAATAACTAAAGTTGTATTTTGCAAGTTTTTCGCACCATAGGGGGGGCGGAGCTTGAGTTGACGGTTGGGGGGGCGCCAGCGATGCCGTCATCCGCTCCGCCCAAGGGGCGTCAGTTCCAGGGCGCGCCGATCGACAATCTTATTCTTGCCTTGATCAGGTCCGGCTCCTCCGTGGCGTGCCGCATTTCTGCCGCAAAGGTCGGCGGATCGTTGACAAGAGTCGCGATCGACGAGGCCTTGGCGTGGCTGATGGTTGTGCTCGCGATCACAAGGAAGGTGAGCGCGATCGCTGCGATCACCAGGAAGTCGATCCAGGTGAGAGCGTAGGGCCGGAAGGGACGGGCGGTAGTGCGCGGATAGCGTTTCACGATCGCCTCTCGATGAAGTGCTGCTTCTGAAAAATCTACGAGGGAACTTTTCGCTCCATCCCCGTGCTTTTTCAGGTTCAGACCTAGGCGATTCTGCGACGCTTCGTATCGTCAGCATCGCGGTGCAGATTTGCCACACCTAGACGTAGGCGATGCGCAGGATGTTGGTGGCGCCCGGTGTGCCAAATGGCACACCCGCGGTGATCACCAGCCGCTCGCCGGGCTTTGCGATGTGCTGCTGGCGCGCAACACGCGTGGCGCGCGCGACCATGTCGGCAAAGTTGTGCGCATCGTCGGTCTGAATGGGATGCACGCCCCAGGTCAGCGCCATGCGCCGCGCCGTCTCGAGCTTGGGCGTAAGGCAGAGGATGCGCACGTCGGGCCGCTCGCGCGCCGCGCGCAGCGTCGTCGAGCCGGTCGTGGTGTAGGTGACGATGGCCGCCGCCGACAGCGTGTGCGCGCACTGCCGCGCCGCGGCGCTGATCGCATCGGCGGTGGTCGATTCCGGATCGCGGCGGCTGGCATCCATCAGCCGGCGATAGAGCGGATCGGCTTCGACGCTCTTGGCGATGCGGTCCATGATGGTGACCGCCTCGACCGGATAGTCGCCCGACGCCGATTCCGCGGACAGCATGATGGCGTCGGTGCCGTCATAGACCGCGGTCGCCACGTCCGAGGCCTCGGCGCGCGTCGGCGTCGGCGAATGGACCATCGAATCGAGCATCTGCGTGGCGACGATGGCGGGCTTCCCGGCGGCGCGGCAGGCGGCGAGGATGCGCTTCTGCAGCGGCGGCACGGCCTCGGGCGGCATCTCCACGCCGAGATCGTCGCGCGCCACCATGATGCCGTCGCTCTGCTCGATGATCTCGTCGAGGTGGTCGATGGCGAGCGGCTTCTCGAGCTTGGCCATGACCGCGGCGCGGCCCGCCACCAGCTTCTTCAGCTCGGCGATGTCGTGGGCGTGCTGCACGAAGGAGAGCGCCACCCAGTCGACGCCGAGCGTCAGCCCGTAGGTCAGGTCGCGATGGTCCTTGGCCGTCATCGGCGACAGCGGGATCGCGAGGTTGGGCAGGTTGACGCCCTTGCGGTCGCTGATCGGGCCTGCAACCTCGACCTCGGTGTCGATCGTCCCCTCGGTGTGGCCCGTGATGCGCAGCCTGACCTTGCCGTCGTCGATCAGCAGGATGCCATCCGGCTTGGCCGCCTTGAAGATCTCCGGATGCGGCAGCGGGATGCGCTTGGCCGTTCCGGGCGCGCTCTCCATGTCGAAGCGCAGCTTCTGGCCCTTCTTCAGCTCCAGCGGTCCCTTGGCGAAGGCGCCGAGCCGCAGCTTGGGGCCCTGCAGGTCCATCAGGATGGCGATCGGATGCTTGTATTCCTTCTCCATCGCCCGCAGGAGGTCGACGCGCTGGCGATGGTCGTCCTGGGTGCCGTGGCTGAAGTTCAGGCGAAAGACGTCGGCGCCGGCCTCGAACAGCGCGCGCAAACGCTCGCGGCTGGAAGAGGCGGGACCGAGCGTGGCGACGATCTTGGTGAAGCGGTCGCGATGCATGCCTGAAAGTCTACTTCTTGGGCGACGACACTTTGAAGTCGCCGGCTTGCTCGTAGACCTTCACGACCGCCGCGTCATCGAGCCGCCCCCAGCCGGCGCCGGCCGCCGCGAGGAAGAGCTGATGCGCCGCTGCGGCCATCGGCAGCGGCAACCGATGCTCGTGACCGGTGTTCAGCACCAGCCCGAGATCCTTCACGAAGATCTCCACCGCCGACAACGGCGTGTAGTCGTCGTCGAGCATGTGCGGCACGCGGTTGCCGAACATCCAGGAATTGCCGGCGCTGGCCGAGATCACCTCGTAGACGGCGCGCGTATCGGCGCCGGCCTTGGCGGCGAGCGCCATCGCCTCGGCCGCGGTGGCGATGTGCACGCCGGCCAGAAGCTGATTCACGGTCTTGACCAGCGAACCGACGCCCGGCGCCTCGCCGAGACGGAAGACCTTGGCCGACGTCGCGGAAAGAATCGATTCGGCGGCGGCGAAGGCCTTGGGTGCGCCCGAGGCCATGAAGGTGAGCTCGCCGGATTCCGCTCGGGCGCGTCCGCCCGACATCGGCGCATCGAGGAGATCGTGTCCCGACTTCGCCAGCCGCTCGCCGAGCGACTTGGCGAAAGCCGGCGGAATGGTCGCGCATTGCATGACCAGGCCACCCTTGCGCAGCGTTGCGGCGGCGCCGCCCTCGCCATAGAGCACGGTGTCAACCTGCTGCGCATTGACGACCGCCACGACAACGACGTCGGCCGATGAGGCGGCTTCGGCGGGGCTGGCCGCGATGGCGCCGCCCGCCGCCGCAAAGGCCTCGCGCGCCGGAGCGCTGGGATCGACGCCGATCACCTTGTGACCGTGCTTGAGCAGGTTCTTCGCCATGCCCATGCCCATCGAGCCCAGGCCGATGAAAGCGACGACGGGCGTGTTCTTGTCGGTCATGGATCAGGCCTTGATGCCGTACTTGGCAGCCCAGCCCAGGCCGGCGCCGGTCGTCGTCCTGGGCTTGTATTCGAGGCCGACATAGCCCTGGTAGCCCAGGCGATCGAGCACATCGAGCAGGTAGAGATGGTTGGCCTCGCCGATGTCGGGCTCGTTGCGGTCGGGGTTGCCCGCGATCTGCACGTGCGCGGTGATCGGGAACAGCCGCTCGGTGCGCCTGGTGAGGTCGCCCTCGGTGACCTGGCAGTGATAGAGGTCGAGCTGCAGCTTGAGATGAGGGGCCGCGACCTCCTTCATGATCTGCTCGACCTGGCCCGTGGTGTTGGTGAAGTAGCCGGGAATGTCGCGGTGGTTGATGGGCTCCAGCACCAGCGTGATGCCGCTCTTGGCGGTGCGGTCGGCCGCCATCTTGAGATTCGATACGAAGGTCTTGTGCATCGCCTTCACGTCGGCGCCCGGCGCGATCATGCCCGACATGACATGCAACGTGTTGCACTCCAGCACCTTGGCGTAGTCCAAGGCCTTGTCGAGGGCGGCGGCGAAGTCGGCCTCGCGGCCGGGCAGAGCGGCGAAGCCGCGCTCGCCTTTGCTCGCATCGCCGGCCGGCAGATTGAACAGTGCCTGCGTGAGCTTGTGTTTCTTGAGCTCGGCGGCGATGTCGGCGGCCGGCGCCTCGTAGGGGAACAGGATCTCGACCGCCTTGAAGCCATGGGCGGCCGCCGCGCCGAAGCGCTGCAGGAACGGCACCTCTTGGTAGATCCAGGAGAGATTGGCGGCGAGCTTGGGCATGGTCAGTTGTCATCCTGAGCGAAGCGAAGGATCTCATCGCCATCGACGCCATGAGATCCTTCGCTGCGCTCAGGATGACAGGGCGACGTTGGCGATGACAGCCGACGCGTGACGGTGTTGCTACTC
>JADHLS010000334.1 GCA_016780605.1 Reyranella sp. | reverse complement strand
GCTATCGCTAGATCGGGGGGGGTCGGGCGGGGCCGACGGTGCAACCTCGCTCGACCTGCCGTTGAACACTTCTACTTGATGGCCAGCGTGGTCGTGTCGAAATTGACCTTCGTCATGCCACCGCCCTGGAGTTCCACCACGGCAACGCCGCGACCAAAATCGAGCGCCACGATGCTGCTGGCCTTGTGTTCGTTCTTGATGCCGTTCAGCAGCATGGTCGTCAGCACTTCCGATACGGTCTGGCCCGGTTGAGTGGCGCGCCTTTCGACTTCAGCGCGCTTCTCCGCCGAGAGCCCGGCGAGCTCGGCCTGCTCCAGGCTCGTCGCCTTCATGCCTTGGGCATGGGCAGCCGTGCCACCAATGCCCCGGATGCCAACAGCATCAATGCAGTACGCTTGCCAATCATAGTCGATCTCCATCGGACCCGGTTTGCGAATAGCCGAGGCGGGGCCGTGCGCTCCGGCTGATTGCTTGACGGATGGCCACCGTCGGTCATCCGACCAGGCGGTTTCTGAGTGTCAGGTATTCGTCTGGGGAGATGATGTTGTGCGCCTTCAGCTCATCGAGCTTCACCAACTCGTCGGCTGGGCTGAAACCCACGAACTGGCGCACGGCATCGCGCATCTCATCGGCCTGCATCCTTCTACGTTTCGCCATTCCGGTGCCCTCGCACAGGATGTAGGCGAAGGTCCCCAGATAAGGCAGACCGATGAGAAGAACGGTCCAAAGAAACTTGCCGAATTCGGATACATCCCGTCTTCGGAACAGGTCGCTTGCCGTCATGACGAGCAGCCACAACCAGAGAACGACGATGAATACGGCGACGCCGTCGATCAGGAAGGCCGCGAATGA
Source organism: Reyranella sp. (assembly GCA_016780605.1). Taxonomy (GTDB): domain Bacteria; phylum Pseudomonadota; class Alphaproteobacteria; order Reyranellales; family Reyranellaceae; genus Reyranella. Next base: position 5,343 of record JADHLS010000334.1, on the reverse strand, counting down.
CTTTTCGTCCGAGAACAGCATGTTCTTCGCGCTTTGTTTGTGGGACGGTGGAATCTACGAACCCCATGGGCGAACACATCGGCGCGAAGTCCCAGGACTATCCTGCCTGTCCCAATTTCGAAGAAGCAGAGGAACTGGCGAGGGGCCATGGGTGCATTCCTCAAGAGCGCTGATGGTTGTCCTCAGCCTCGTGCCGATGCCGCTTGGAGCGCAGTCGATGCCCTGGCGGTTGACCACGGATGAGAAAGAACAGCGTGACAAGGCCGCGCCGGACGTACCGGCTTCGCCCGATCGGCCGCCGCCGCCGACCATCACTCTGCTGTGGCCCGACACCTCCCGGCCGGTCCGCAATCCGGTGACGATCGAGGTTCAGTTCGCGCCCGGACCGGGCGGTTCGATCGACATCAACAGCTTCAACGCCAGCTATGGCCGGCTTGGCATCAACATCACGCGGCGGCTGCTTGATCACGCGGTGGTGGGACCGAGCGGCCTTTCAGCAGCCGAAGTGAAGCTCCCGTCGGGCCATCACCGGGTGACATTGTCCATTGCTGACACCTCCGGGCGAACCGCCTCCAAGACGATCCACTTCTCGGTAGCCGGGTCGGATGGGCGCGCGGCGGCCGCGTCGCGCTCGGGCCTCGTGGTATGCAGGCCGGGCGGCGCCTTGTGCCACAGCCGGCCACCGGTGGCCTGGTTGTAGCCGTAGTCGAAAACCGCCTGCATGTAGGCCTCGTCGAACGGGCCGAACCTGGGTGCGTCGAAGTCGGATCCCATGTAGGCGAGGTTGTAGTCGATACCGTCGCGCTTGGTCAGAAAGTAGGCGCGCACCACGTCGTTGTAGCCGCTCGACTGCAGCATCGTGCTGACAGCCCGGCTGGCGATGGCGATGGTCCGGCGCTCGACCTCGGCGTGCTCGGGGTCGAGTCGGCCATTGCGGATGATGTAGGCGGTCTGGCGACGTCCCGTGGGCACGAGCCTGACGTCGATCGAGCCGGGATAGAGGAAGAGCTGCGAGATTGTGCCGCCATCGACGTGCATCTCCTGGAATTCGACTCCGTCGACCGCGACGTCGATCATGGCCGGCTGGAAGGCCCCGGGAATCGAGGCCGAGGCCAGCAGGATCTTGCGGAACAGGTCGAGCGCCTTTGGATGCCGGCTGGCGGCGATAGCGCCGACGTTCCAGATCACCGGTCGCTGGGCGTCGAGGTCGGTCGTGCCGATCAACAGCAGCCGTCCCTTCTGGTACCCGACGGCGATGGCGTCGAGCAGTTCCTGGTTCGCGTAGTGGGAGATGGTGTCGGCAAGTGGGCTGGCGTCGGCCAAGGCATCGCTGAACAGCAATGCCGTGAGGCGTCGGCGGAGGAAGATCCGATCCCGCCCCAATGTCGTGTAGAGCTTCCGCAGCAGCGGATCGTAGGCGGATCCGAGGAAGGCGAAGGGTGCAATCAAGGCTCCGGTGCTGATGCCGCTGACCATCCGGAATTCCGGCCGGGTGCCTGTCGTCGTCCAGCCGTAGAGGGCGCCGGCGCCGAAGGCGCCGTTGTCGGCGCCACCCGACAGGGCGAGGAAGGACGCCGGCGGCATCGGATCAGTCGGCTGGCCTGCCGCCCGCAACGCTTCGCGCTCGCGCTCTACCGCCTTCAGCACTTCCTCTACCATCGGCGCCGGATCGCCATCGGCGTAGAAGCGAGCGTTTGGAATGCCGAGCGGCTGGGCGCGTACGGTATCGGAAGGCGGCACGGCTGGGCCGCGTGGCAGGGCTGCACAGCCGGCCCCCAGGCCAAGAGCGATCGAAGACGCGACGATCGGAGCGAAAAGACGGATCAAGGCTGTCCCCTCTTCGGTTGGCCCGCCACATCCCTTCAGATCGAGAGCCCGCCCGAGGCAAGACCATAGAGTGCGCCGATGGCTACGGCGCAGACCACCCCGAACGGCAGCCATTCTATTCGGGTGAACACCGGCTTGCCCTGCTCACGCCTCGCGATCACGAACAGGAGAGTGCCTGGAGCATAGAGTAGCGCAGACAACATCAGCAATTCGTATCCGCCGGCATAGAGCATGCCGATGGCATAGACCGTGGCTATGCCACCGCGCACCCGGTCCCGTCCGCGGTCACGCTCGCCGGGCCGATAGGTTTCGCCGGTCCAGGCGAGCTTGAGGCCATAGGCGGCGACGAACAGGTAGGGGATCAAGGTCATGGCGCTCGTCATCTTGAGCGCCAGGTGGAATGCGTATTCGGCGAACCAGCTCACCAGCACGAAGGCCTGAATGAGCGCGTTGGTCATCCACAAGGCAGCGGCCGGCGCATTGTTGGCATTGGTGCCGGCGAGGAAGGCCGGCATGGTGCGGTTCTGCGCCGCTGAGTAGACGACCTCGGCGGCCAGCAACGACCACGAGAGATAGTTCCCCAGCACCGAGATGAGCAGCCCGATGCTGATGAAGATCTTGCCCCACGGTCCGACGATCGCTTCCAGCACGCCGGCCATCGATGGCGCGGGCAGGGCCGCCAGATCGGACCGTGGCAGCACACCGTAGGACAGCATGGTGACCAGGATCATCAGGCAGAGGACGCCGAGAAAACCCAGCACCGTCGCGATGCCGACGTCGTCGCGGTTCCTGGCGTAGCGCGAGTAGACGCTCGCCCCCTCAATCCCGACGAACAAGAACACCGTGACCAGCATCGAGTTGCGCGCCTGATTGGCGACGTTGCCCAAGGTCGCTGCCTCGGCGCCCCACAGGTTGAGCATGAAAATGTCCGACTTAAAGAAGGCGATGGCGACGACGATGAACAGCCCGATCGGGACGATCTTGGCCACGGTCGCGATGGTGTTGAGGGTGGTCGCCTGCTTGACGCCGCGCAGGATCAGGAAATGCACGGCCCACAGCAGAGCCGACGCGGAGAGGATGGCGAACGGGGTCGTGCCGTCGCCGAATACCGGGAAGAACAGGCCGAGCGTCGCCTTGATCAGGATTAGGCATGCGGTGTCGGCGAAGCACGCCCCGATCCAGTAGCCGGCCGCGGAGGCGAAGCCGGCGTATTCGCCGAAGCCCGCCTTGGCATAGGCATAGATGCCGGCGTCGAGGTCGGGCCGGCGGCGCGCCAGGACCTGGAAGGTGAAGGCCAGCATGAGCATGCCGACGCCGGCGACCAGCCAGGCAATGAGTGCGCCGGCAACGCCAGTCACGCGGCCGAACGCCGATGGCGTCGCGAAGATGCCGGATCCGATCATCGAGCCCACCACCAGGGCGATGAGGGCGCGCAGCGACAGCTTCTGGTCGGCGGTCAGCGACATGCGCCGATCTTAGACGCGGCCTGCAAGCATTTGATTGGCGGATCGTCCCCGGAGTGTTCGGGGCGTCCCAAAACGGGAATATGGCGGGTGCACATCGGACACCGTCCTGTCAGGCTGCCGGCCATGAACCCCGGAACCGGATCGCCATGACCGCAAGGCTGCTGAGGCTGCTGCGGCGCGTACTTGTCCTGGTTCTCGTCGCGGTGGGGGCAGTCGTCGGACTTCGTGCCTGGGATTCCCAGCGCGGACCGCCGCTCGAGGTGTGGCACACCTATGTGCCCGACGACCTGCACGCCGCCGACATCGACAAGAGCGACTGGGCCTCGTATCTGCGCCACGAGGAGAAGATTTTCCGCGACGTGCGACGGGAGGTCGTCGACAAGATCGAAGAAGCAGCGCGCGTCCCCGGCAACCGCTACTTCGCCGGGAGCCCGATCTACCCCGGCAACTTCAAGCAGGACTTCAACCGCTCCTACATTCTGGAGCCCGACGGGCAGCCGATTGGCGCCGTGGTCTTGCTGCACGGCCTGACCGATTCACCCTACAGCCTGCGCCACATCGCCCAACGATATCGCGATGAGGGTTTCGTCGCCATCGCCATCCGGATACCCGCTCATGGCACCGTTCCAGCGGCCTTGACCGACACCGAATGGGAGGATTGGGACGCCGCCACCCGCCTTTCCGTGCGCGAGGCACGGCGCCGTGCCGGACCCTCCACGCCGTTGCACATCGTGGGGTTCTCCAATGGCGGCGCGCTGGCGATGAAATATGCCCTCGATGCGCTCGCTGACGACCGCCTGGCGCGACCCGACCGGCTGATCCTGATCTCGCCCATGATCGGCATCACGAGCTTCGCGCGCTTTGTCTGGATTGCGTCGCTGCCGGCCCTGCTGCCGGCCTTCGCCAAGGCGGCCTGGCTCGGTCTCCTGCCGGAGTTCAATCCGTTCAAGTACAATTCCTTTCCGGTCAACGGTGCGCGCCAGTCGCATCGCCTGACTGCCGCGCTGCGCGAGCAGATGGCTACCGCCGCGCGCGACGGCCGTCTGGCTCGGCTGCCGCCCGTCCTCGCCTTCCAGTCGGTCGTCGACTTCACGGTGAGTACGCCGGCCGTCATATCCGGCCTCTACGCCCAGCTGCCGCCCAATGGCAGCGAGCTCGTGCTGTTCGACCTCAACCGTGCCGCCGTGGTGAGCCCGTTGCTGCGCGACGCCGCCGAGACCGTGCTGACGCGCATCCTGCCGTCGCCGCCGCGCCCTTACCGCACGGTCGTCATCACCAACGTTGGCGCGCACGATTACCGGGTGCTCGAGCGGGTGACCGAAGCGGGCGGGACCACCGAGCAGGTCCGCGAGCTCGGCCTTGCCTTTCCGCCGGGGATCTTCTCGCTGTCGCACGTGGCCCTGCCGTTTCCCATAAGCGATTCGCTCTACGGTCTCGAGCCCGACAACAGCGAGGATTTCGGCATCCATCTCGGCGCCATGGCGCCGCGCGGCGAACGCGGCGTGCTGATCGTGAACCTGGATGCGCTGCTGCGCGTATCTTCCAATCCGTTCTTCCCCTACGTCGAGGAACGGATACACGCGCTCATGGCGCCGCCGGACGGCAAGAACCGGTAGCTCATCACGGTGATCGTGACTGTTTGGGTGGGTGACGGCATTGCTGGCGTGGCGACATCGCCGGCGTGAGCCCCGCACCCCCTCTATGGCGCGAAAAAACTCGTGAAAACGAAATCGATCGAATCAACTTTAGTTATTGATTTTGATAAACACGTGAGTTATCTTACGTGGGCCGCCACACTCTCAGGCGTCCGTTCTATGCATCGTTCATCCGATACCACCGTGCGCGGCAGGCACCGCGCGAGCCCCTCCGGCTGTCGGGCCGGGATCGGCGCTCCCGGCCGCCGTGCCGCTGCCGAAAACCGCTAGCGCAAATAGCGGGAATAGCGGGAATTCGACGGCGACCCAATTGATAGGGGGTCAGCCTTTCCAGACCACCAAGACGGTCTGGCGGAAACCTCGGGAACCTCGGAAACCTCCCTGCACCGTTGACG
>JADHLS010000333.1 GCA_016780605.1 Reyranella sp. | reverse complement strand
CAAGTCGACCGGCTATCCCGACGAAGCGATCGTGCGAAGGCTCTGCCTGGCCTTGGCGTCGTCCGCACGCTCGGCGCGCCAGCGTCGCTGACGTCGTCCGCGGTGTTCGACCTGACGCAGTCGAGACTATCGCCGCACCAGCAATCGGCGGGTAATGTTGCGACGACCATGGAGGACTCGCATGACCTCCACACCATCGTGCGAGCGCCGATAGATCACGACATAAGGGTGGACGACAGCGAGTCTGACAGTGCTGCCAAGCCTGGGTCTTGGTGCCCCGGAATCAGGGAAAGTAGCGATTCGATCGAACGTCGCACTGAACCGCTCGAAATAGGCGACAGCCACAGGGCCGGCCGGCCTTTTCGACAAGAGCTGAAAGAATTTCACGCGTGTCGGCAATCGCGCTTGGCGCGAAGTCGAGCCGCGCCACGAGCTAGCGAATGCGGTCGAGCGCCGTGCGGATGCGGGCGAGCGCCTCGTCGCGTGGGACGCCTTCGCCGTTGTCGAGTTCGGCGGCTGCCTCGTCCACAAGTGGCTTTGCCCAATCCAGATCGTCGGACGTAGTCGCCATCAGGTCGGCAACCGCAACGGCGACAGCCTGCTCCAAGGACGCGAAATGACCCGCGGCGACCTGGGCTTCCAGCCAGCGCTGCTGCTCAGGGGAGTGCTGGATCGTCATGGCGACAGTCTAGCATGTCCCTAGTTATCCCGGCGAGGGTGGGTCTCGCAGCTAGCCTTTCTTGCTGCCGGTGGTGAGGGGAATCGCGGCCTGGTCGGTCAGGACCAGGAAGGTGAAGCTCTCCTCGATGTAGAGCCTCACGCGCTCGAGGTCGTGCTCGAGATAGCCGATCGAGAAATCTTGGCCGACCGTGAGCTCGAAGTCGCCGCCGCGCTTGGACAGCACCAGCCCGCCATCGAGCCCGGCTGCCCACACGATCTCTCCGTCGACCAGGCGCTGGACGTGGCTCAGGATCGGATAGCCCGAGTCGGTGCGCGCCGCGAGATCCTTGTAGAGCTGCTCGTTCAGCACCACGGCAAAAGGGCCTTCGATGCCGTAATCGCGCAGCTTGGTCAGCGCCGCCGACACCGCACCGGGATAGTCGGCATGGCTGGTGCCGAGCGGCACCGCCGCCGGCGCCGCCGCCTCGCAGATGCCCGTGATGTGGGCCGCCTTGTAGCCGTGAAAGATCGCGCGGTCCTCGGCGATGGCGATCTGGCGCGCGGCGGCAATCACCGAATCGAGATCGGGATCGCGCGCGCCGCGGTCGATGGCGTCGAGCTCGGCCCGCGTCACCTCGAACGGGATGCGCAGCTCGACCAGCGGCTGGACACGGCGCAGTTGCGCCCGCACATCCGGACCGCTGGGCGGCGAGGCAATCGGATCGGCACGCCCCAGCTCGACGTCGGAATCGTCCCAGCCCAAGGGCCCGCGGAAATCGACCACGCGACGCGCGGCCAGCATGCCGCGCAGGGTCCGCTTGGCTTCCTTCTCGATCTCCTCCCACCCGGCTTCGGTGATCGGCGCGCGATCGCGGAAAAGATGGTTCTTCATTTGCTGCCCTCCGCCTTGGCCGATTTCAAGCTGCCGATACCCAGGCTGCCGTCGTCGCTGGAGGCGGCGTTGCCGCCCTTGCCCTTCGACTCCTCCATCGTTGCCTCGATACCAGTGATCGGCCCGGCGGTGAACAGGAACGTCTTGAGATGCTGCGACAAGGTCGGATCGCTGCGGCGCAACCATTCCAGCGCCATCGCGGCGTGTTCCTTCTCTTCGTCGCGATTGTGCTCGAGGATTGCGCGCAGTTCGGGATTGTTTGTGGCCTTGGCGCGCTGGTTGTACCAGTCGACTGCCTCCAGCTCCTCCATCAGCGAGACGATGGCGCGGTGCTGATCGATGACCTCGGGCCCGAGCTTGGCGGCGTCTTCGTGCAGCGATTCACTCGACATGGGTTCACCCTTCGGTTCGGGCGAACACTAGTCCGACCGGTTGAGGCGGTAAACGCCGCCAGCCGATCCGGGTTCCGCTCGGGGCATGGCCAATCAGGGTGCGGAGAGGCGTTGCAGTTTCATGCGTGTGACAGTCAGCGTGCCGAAGGCCGAGGGACCTTTGCTTCAACGGCGGGTCAATCGCGCCACGACCGTGTCGAGTTGGTCGAAGTCGCGGATCTCGAGCGTCAGCAGGCTCTGCTCGCCCAAGCCACGCAGCTTCAGGTCGGCTTTGAGGCCCAGCGCCTCCTCGATGCGCTTCTCTAGGGCGACCGTGTCTGCGCTCTTGGAAGGGCTCGCCGCCGTCCTTGATCTGCCGCCCTTGGTGTTGGGCTTGAGCGCAACACCGAGGCGCTCGAGCTCACGCGCCGAAAGCTTCTCGTCGACGGCGCGGTGCGCCATGACCAGAGGATCGGGCACACCGATCAGGGCGCGCGCCTGGCCCGCGCTGAGGTCGCCGCGGCGGATCATGTCCTGCACCGCACCCGGCAGCTCGAGGAGCCTCACCGTATTGGCAACATGCGGGCGGCTCTTGCCGACGGTCTTGGCGATGTCTTCCTGGGTCTGCTGGAATTCATCGGCCAGGCGGCGATAGCCCTGCGCTTCGTCGATCGCCGTCAGATCGGCTCGCTGCAGGTTCTCGATCAGGCCGAGCTGCAGGGCGTCCTGGTCGCCCATGGTGCGCACCACGACCGGCACTTCGTGCAGCTGCGCCTTCTGCGCCGCGCGCCAGCGCCGCTCGCCGGCGACGATTTCGTAAGCGTCGATCTGGCCGGCGATCGGCCGCACCAGGATCGGCTGCAGCAGGCCGAACTCCTTCACCGATTCGATCAGCGGCTCCATGTCCTCGAAGGAGGTGCGCGGCTGCATGCGGCCGGCCCGCAGCTGACCGATCGGCAAGGTGAGCGGTGCGCGGGTCGGCGCAGGCCGCGGCGACGGCGCGACCGCAGGCGCGGCGGGGACCGGCGGCACCACCGCCGCGGCGACTTCGTCGTCACCCAGGAGAGCGGAGAGACCGCGACCGAGGCCGCGCGGCTTAGGAGGCTGGCTCATGACTGCTCGCAGGGGCAGGGACTTCAGTGTTGGCGTTGCGCCTGCGGCGGATGAATTCGCTCGCCAGCAGGATGTAGGCCTGCGCGCCGGCGCAGGCATTGTCGTAGATCAGCACCGGCAGGCCGTGCGACGGCGCTTCGGCGATGCGCACATTGCGCGGAATGGTCGTGCCGAACACCAGCTCGCCGAAATGCGCGCGCACGTCGGCCTCGACTTGTTGGCTCAAGGTCATGCGGCGGTCGACCATGGTCAGCACGACGCCGGCAATCTGCAACCTCGGGTTGAGAGATTTCTTGATCCTCGCCACAGTGTTGGACAGCGCACCGATGCCCTCGAGGGCCAGGAACTCCGTCTGCAACGGCACCAGGATGGCGTCGACCGCGACCAGGGCGTTCAGCGTCACCAGGCCCAGGGACGGCGGACAGTCGACGAGGATCGTTGTCCAGCGCTCGCGCGCATTGCTGCCGGGCGCCTTGAGGGCGTCGGCCAAGCGATGTTCGCGACGCTCGAGGTCGATCAGCTCGATCTCAGCGCCGGCCAAAGAGACCGAGGCCGGCATCACCGACAGGCCGGGGATCTGCGAGGCCCGCACGCAGTCGCCGAGCGGCGCCAAACCCAGCAGGAATTCATATGAACCGGGTGAGCGCTCACTTCTTCCGATGCCCAGGCCGGTCGAGGCGTTGCCCTGAGGGTCAAGATCGATGAGCAGCACGGTCTCGCCAACCGCCGCCAGGGCGGTGGCCAGATTAATCGCGGTCGTGGTTTTGCCGACCCCGCCCTTCTGGTTGGCGATCGCGAATATCTGCTGGTGAGTAGGAGCCGATTCGGAGGATGACGGCGTCACGGTCGGTTACGCTTGTGAGGGGCTGGCATTCAATGTCCCAGTCCTTCATGGCCTCGGTCAATTCGCCCTGCCAGCCTTTACCCTTGTGGAAAAGGCAAATAGCGGTATCCATCCTGTGGCGGCCGGCCCAGGCCAGCAATTGGCTGAGCGGCGCCAAGGCTCTGGCCGTGACGACGTCCGCCGCGGCAGGCTCGGCATCCTCGATGCGTTTGATGACGATTCGAGGGAGCTTTTTCAACGCCATACGCCGCGCCGCTTCGCCCAGGAAGGCGGCCTTGCGGGCGTCGACCTCGATCAGGGTGACGTCGAGATCCGGGCGCAGCGCGGCCACGACAAGCCCCGGGAAGCCACCGCCGCTGCCCAGGTCGGCAAGGGTCTTGGCGCGTTCCGGGACCAAACCGGCGATCTGGGCCGAGTCCAAGATGTGGCGGGTCCAGATGTCGCCCAGCGTTGCTCGGCCCACCAGGTTGATGGCTTTCTGCCAGCGGACCAAGGTTGCCACCAGGGCGTCGAGCTGGCCCTGTGTTTCACGTGAAACATCGACCCCGAGCTCCCGCATCTTGCGCAGGAAGACGCCACGACGATCCACGGGCAACAGCTAATCGCCTACCTCACCCTGAGGAGCGCCCGAAGGGGGCGCGTCTCGAAGGGTGGGCAACGCCTACACTGCGTCCCATCCTTCGAGACGCCGCGCGCTGCGCGGCTCCTCAGGATGAGGCGGTATGTGAAAGACGCTTCGATCCGAGCCATCTACGCCGCCCGGCGGCGAACGAATTTCAGCAGGCCAACCAGGGCCGCGGGGGTGACGCCGGATATCCGGGCCGCTTGGCCCAGGGTGGCTGGCCGATGGGCTTCCAGCTTCTGGCGGACCTCGTTGGAAAGGCCGCCGACGGCCCGGTAATCGAGATCCTCCGGCAACTCCAGAGCTTCGTCCCGACGGTACGCGGCAATGTCCTGCCGCTGCCGACTGAGGTATCCCTCGTAGCGCGCGTCGATCGTCAGTTGCTCAGCGATATCGGCCGGCACCGCCGTCAGCTCAGGCCAAAGCTGGACCAGCCGCTCCCATCCGATCTCCGGATAGGCCATCAGCTCCATCGCCGACCGCAGGACGCCATCCTGATTGATGGCGATGCCCCGCTTGGCCAAGGCGGAAGGACTGAGCTGGAGCGACGCGGCCAGGGCCCGCGCCTCGCCCAGGCGATTTTGTTTCACGTGAAACACTCCGGAGCGGTGGGCGCCGACACAACCGATCTCCAGCCCCCGCGGCGTCAGCCGTCGGTCGGCATTGTCGGCCCGCAGCCACAACCGGTATTCAGCCCGCGACGTGAACATGCGATAGGGTTCGGTGACTCCCAGCCCAACCAGGTCGTCGATCAGCACGCCCAGGTAGCCCTCGGCACGATCGACAACGAAAGGCTTGGACAGCGCCGCATTGAGGCCTGCGATCAGGCCCTGGGCGGCAGCTTCTTCGTACCCGGTCGTGCCGTTGATCTGGCCCGCCATGTACAGGCCCGGGATCCGCCGCGTCTCAAGCGTCGGCCGCAGCTCACGGGGATCGATATGATCGTACTCGATGGCATACCCTGGTCGCAGCATGACCGCATGCTCCAACCCCGGAATGGTTTGCAGCATCGCCAGCTGGACCTCCTTCGGCAGGGAGGTCGAGATCCCGTTGGGGTAGACCGTCGGATCGTCCAGGCCCTCGGGCTCAAGGAAGATCTGATGCCGGTCGCGCTGGCCAAAGCGCACGACCTTGTCCTCGATCGACGGGCAGTACCGTGGCCCCACGCTCTCGATGACGCCGGAATACATCGGCGCGCGATGGAGGTTTTCGCGGATGATCGCGTGGGTCGCCGGCGTCGTCGCCGTGATGTGGCAGGCGATCTGCGGCGTGGTGATCCGCTCGGTGAGATATGAAAACGGCTGGGGCGGTTGATCGCCGTCCTGACGGTCCAACCCTGCGTAGTCGATGGTGCGGCCATCCAGCCGCGCCGGCGTGCCGGTCTTCAGGCGTCCCAGATTGAAGCCCAGGCGATGCAATGTATGCGCGAGTAGAGTAGACGGTTCCTCAACCCCGTCGCCGCGCGCCCGGCCGGCGGCAATCCTCACGTCACCGCAGTGAATCAGGCCTCGCAGGAAGGTGCCCGTCGTCAGGATGACGCGGCCTGCACCAATTTCCGCGCCCGATTCTGTGAGGACCCCGGCACACGCTCCATTCGAATCAAGCAGAACGTCTGCAACCGCGAGAGCCCTGATGTCGAGATCAGCCTGCTCGGCCAGGATCGCCTGCATGGCCTGGCGATAAAGCTTCCGATCAGCCT
>JADHLS010000332.1 GCA_016780605.1 Reyranella sp. | reverse complement strand
AGCGGGTCGTCGTGTCGTACGTCTTCCTTCGAGCAGTCGCAGTCATGATCTCCTATGTGTCGTCGTTGTTTGCCGGCATCGGCCTGTGGACCGCGATCGGTGTCACGCTGGTCGCGGGCCTGATGCGCGGCTTCGCCGGCTTCGGCTCGGCCATGCTGATGGCGCCGATCTTTGCGATCCTGTTCGGCTCGGCGGACATGATCGTGACCGTGGTGGCGATCGAGCTCGTGGTCTCGCTGCAGCTCTTCCCGCAGGCCCGCCGGCACGCCGACTGGAAGGTGTTGACGCCCATGAGCATCGCGGCCTGCACCGCCATGCCGCTCGGCGTGTGGCTGTTGGCGAGCGTCGACAAGAACACCATCGTGACGGCGGTGTCGGCCGTGATCGTTGCCTTCGTCGCGCTGATGTGGACGGGCTGGAAGTACACCGGCCGACGCTCGACCGCCGCCACCGTCGCGGTCGGCGCGGTCTCGGGCGCCATGATGGCCACGACCAGCGTCGGCGGCCCGCCGGTGCTGCTCTATCTCTTGTCGGGCAACGATCCGCCGCAGGTCAATCGCGCCAACATCGTCACCTACTATTTCCTGACGCAGTTCCTGCTGATCGTGATCGTGCTGGCCACGGGGGTGGCGGGCCTCGAGGCGCTGGCCCGTGCGGTCGTGCTGTTTCCCGTCATGGTGCTGGGCGCCTGGGCCGGCGGGCGAGCCTTCCATGGCCTGGCGAGCGAGCAGCTTTACCGCAATGTTGCACTCTGCATCCTGTTCGCGACCGGCATGTTCGGCCTGCTGCGCGGCTGGCTGATCGGTTGAGGTCTGTTATCATTCGCCCGACGTCCAGGAGGAGTTTCATGCGTCTGACGGTTTGCGCCCTTGGCTTCATCTCGATGGCGGCCCTGCCCAGCGGGTCGCAGGCTCAGGACGCCTTCATGCAGGCCTGCATGATGACGACGCCGCAGAAGATGTGCGAATGCATCTCCTCCAAGGTCCCGGCCGACAAGAAGCAGGCCGCCATCGAGGGCATGCTGAAGTCCAACAAGGCCATGGAGCCGGGCGGCAACCTGCTCGATCCGTCGAATCTCACGCAGGAGCAGATGCAGGGCCTCGACGCCGTCGTCATTGCCCAGGCGAACTGCAATCCCTGACGTCAGAGGTTGTGGCAGGCGACCTGCCGGCCATCGCCGACATCGACCAGCGGCGGCGTGATCTCCGCACACACGTTGCTCTCGCGCGGGCAGCGGCCGCACAGCCGGCAGCCCGGCGGCGGGTCGATCGGCGTCGACACCTCGCCCTGCAGCGTAAGCCTGGGCGGCGGCTTGGCCGGATCGGCCTCGGGCACGGCCGCCAGCAAGGCCTTGGTGTAGGGATGCAGCGGGCGCTCGAACAGCGCCGCGGCCGGTCCGGTCTCGACGATCTTGCCGACATACATCACCGCCACCCGATCGCTGATGTGGCGGATCACGCTGAGATCGTGGGCGATGAACAGGTAGGTGAGCCCCAGTTCCTGCTGCAGCTCGCGAAACAGGTTCAGGATCTGCGCCTGGATCGACACGTCGAGCGCTGACACCGGCTCGTCGCCGATCACCAGCTCGGGATCGACCGAGAGCGCGCGGGCGATGGCGATGCGCTGGCGCTGGCCGCCGGAGAATTCGTGCGGATAGCGGTCGATATGCTCGATGCCGAGCCCGACCCGGCGCAGCAGCTCCAGCACCTTCTCGCGCTTTTCCGCCCAGCTGCGTGCCAGCCCATGGATCTCCATCGGCCGGCTCAGGATATGCATGATGGTCTTGCGCGGATTGAGCGAGCTGTAGGGGTCCTGGAAGACCAGCTGCACTTCCTTGCGCGCCTCCTTCAGGCGCTTGCGCGAGAAGGCGAGCAGGTTCTGGTTCTTGAGCGTCACCTGACCCGCCGTCGGCTCGATCAGCCGGGTCACCAACCGAGCGGTCGTCGACTTGCCGCAGCCGCTTTCACCCACCAGCCCCAGCGTCTCGCCGCGCCGGATGTGGAAGTCGATACCGTCGACGGCCTTCAGGAGCTGGGTCTTCTCGCCCGCCAGCTTGGAGTAGATGTCGCCATGCAGCGTGAAGTGCTTGGTGAGCCCCTTGACGCTCAGCAGCGTGTCGGCGGCAGTCATGCCGCGCCCCGGTCGTGCAGGTGGCAGGCGGCGAGGTGGCCGGGCGCGATCTCTTTCAATTTCGGGATCTCGCGGCGGCAGACGTCCATGGCATGGGCGCAGCGCGGATGGAACTTACAGCCCGCCGGCGGCTCCATCATGTTGCAGACCGAGCCCGAGATCGGCGTCAGGTACTTCGCCTGGCCGTCGAGCCGCGGGATCGAGTGCAGCAGGCCCACCGTGTAAGGATGCTGTGGGTGAGCGAAGATCTCCTTCTTGTCGCCGAGCTCGACGATGTGCGAGGCGTACATCACGCCGACGCGGTCGCAGGCATGGGCGACGACGCCGAGATTGTGGGTGATGAACAGCAGCGACATGCCCAGGCGCTCGATCATGCCCGTGATCAGCTCGAGGATGGTGGCCTGGATGGTGACGTCGAGCGCCGTCGTCGGCTCGTCGGCGATCAGAAAACCGGGATTGCACGAAAGCGCCATGGCCAGCATGACGCGCTGGCGCATGCCGCCCGAGAACTCGTGGACGTAGGAATCCAGCCGCTTGTGCGGCGAGGGGATGCCGACCAGCGACAGCAGCTCGACGACGCGCTCGCGCGCCTCGGCCTTGGACAGACCGAGGTTCGTGCGCAGCGCATCGGAGATCTGGTCGCACACGGTGAACACCGGATTGAGCGCGCTCATCGGCTCCTGGAACACCATGGCGATGTGGCGGCCGCGCAGGCCGCGCATCTCGGCGTTGCTCTTGTCCAGGATGTTGCTGCCCTCGAACAGGATGCGCCCCCGCGGGATCTCGCCCGGCGGGTCGGGGATCAGCCGCATGATGGCCTTGGCCGTCACCGACTTGCCCGAGCCCGATTCGCCGACCAGGCCGAAGGTCTGGCCGCGCTCGATCGCGAAGGAGACGCCGTCGACCGCCGTGAGATCGCCGCGGCGTAAATGGAAGCGCACCGTGAGGTCGTCGAGGGCCAGTACAGTATTGGGCACAGTCTCGGCCATGTCAGCGCTCGGCCAGGCGGGGATCGAGTATGTCGCGCAGGCCATCGCCGAACAGATTGAAGGCGAGCACCGTGTAGCAGATGGCGAGACCCGGGAAGGCCGCGATCAGCGGCGCGGTCTCCATGTAGTCGCGGGCGGCGGCGAGGTCGGAGCCCCAGTCCGGCGTCGGCGGCGGCGTGCCCAACCCCAGGAACGACAGCGCGGCGATGATCAGGATGACATAGCCCAGCCGCACCGTGGCGTTGACGATCAGCGGCGAGATGATGTTGGGCAGGATCTGGCGGAGCGCGATGGCGAGGCTGCTGTCGCCGACGGCGCGCGAGGCCTCGACATATTCCTTCTGCTTCTCGGCCAGCACCGAGCCGCGCGACAGGCGCGCCACCTCGGGCATGAAGGCAAAGCCCAGGGCGAAGACCAGCACCGCGTCGTTGGCGAGCCCTTCGATCTTCCATTCGCGAGCAAGCGTCACCACCAGCAGGTAGAAAAGCAGTCCAGGGAAGGCGAGCAGCCCGTCGATGAAGCGCATGGCGACGGTATCGACCTTGCCGCCGAAATAACCTGACAGCACGCCGTAGGGGATGCCGAGCGACAAGCCGAACGTCACGGCCAGCAGGGCGATAGCGACGAGCCGCCGGCCGCCATAGAGCAGCCGGGTGTAGATGTCGCGCCCCATGCGGTCGGTGCCCAGCAGATGCTTCTCCGACGGCGGCTGCAGGCGCTCGCGGTAGTTCTGCTTGATCGGGTCGTAGCTCGTGATCCAGGGCGTGGCGATGCAGGCGCCGAACAGCAGCACCAGCATGACCGCGCCGATCGAGGCGGTGCGGCTCTTGCGCAGCTCATGCCATGCGTTGCCGAGCGCCATTCGCCAGCGCGCCATACGGCCGCCGATCGCGGGACGCCTGACGGCGAGTTCGGCGAGCTTGTCGGCCTGGATCTCGGTCATGGCTCGCTCCTAGGCGAACTTTACGCGGGGATTGAGCAGCCGGTAGGTGAGGTCGATCAGCAGGTTCATGACGACCACGATCACGCCCAGCACCAGGACGCCCGCCTGCACCAGCGGATAGTCGCGCTGCAGGATCGCCTCGAAGATGGCGCGGCCGATACCGGGCCACGCGAAGATCGATTCAAGGACGACCGTGCCTCCCAGGAGGTTGGCGAGCTGCAGGCCGCTGATGGTGATGGTCGGGATCATGGCGTTGCGCAGCGTGTACTTGAAGATCACCTTGCCTTCGCTGAGCCCGACCGAGCGGGCGGTGTCGACGTACTCCTTGTTCATCTCGTCGAGCATGGAGGAGCGCGTGAGCCGCGTGGTGTAGGCGGCCTGGCGGAAGCCCACCGCCGCCGCCGGCAGGATCAGGAACTTGAGGCTCGCCCATGGGTCGACGAACGGATTGGCGAAGCCCGAGGAGGGCAGCCAGCCGAGATAGAGCGAGAAGAACAGCACGCACAGGATGGCGAACCAGAACTCGGGGATCGAGATGCCGATCAGCGACGTCACCTGCGCGGTGTAGTCGATCGCCGTGTTGCGCCGGACGGCGGCAATGGTCCCGAGCGGCACCGCGATCAGCATGGAAAGCGAGATGCCGACCACCGCGAGATAGACGGTGGCGGGAATGCCCGCCATCAGCTCGACGGCGACCGGCCGGCGCGTCACGAGGGAGTTGCCGAAGTCGCCCTGCACGGCGCGCGTCAGCCACTTGGCGTAGCGGACATAGACCGGCTGGTCGAGCCCGTACTCCTTCTCGAGGATCTTGCGGACCTCCGGGTCGTTGTTGCCCTCGGTGCCGACCAGCGTGTCGATGATATTGCCCGGTAGCATCTCGACGAAGGTGAAGACCACGATCGACAGGACGAGCAGCACGGGCACCAGGTAGGCGACGCGGCGGATGATGTAGGCCAGCATCGGACTAGCCTTCCATCCAGGCCGTGCGCAGCCCGCCCCCGGCATACTGAAACGGCCCGGTGAAGGCGGGCTTGTAGTTCCTGAACTTTTTGGAGCTCGCCTGCATGATCGACACGAAGTGCGTGTAGAGCAGCGGCAGGTCCTGGTTCACGATCGAATCGACATCGGCATACATCTGCCGGCGCTTGTTCTTGTCGAGCTCGCGGGCGGCCGCGATGATCAGCTGGTCGACCCTCTCATTGACGTAGCCGATGCGCCGCTTGGTCTCGGGTGCGAATGACAGGATGTTCCGCGAGTACCAGCCGTCGGGATCGATGCGATAGCTGTTGGCCGTCGAATCGATGTTGAACGCCGCCTTGTTGTACTTGTCCTGTACTACCGGCGTGGGATGGATCTCGAACGTGACGTTGAAGCCCGCATCCTTCAGCATGGCGTGCACGAGCTCGCCCGACTGCTGCATATAGGGGAAGGAATCGTTGGCGATGATCAGGAGCTTGGCGTCGCCGTCCTTGGCGTTCTTGCGTAGCGCCTTGGCCTTGTCGGGGTCATAGTCCGGCCAGGGCTTGATGTCCTTGCCGTACCAGGGGCTCGACTTGCTGTAGAAGCCCTTGGCGATCTCGCCCTGCTTGTTGAATACCGCCTCGTGGATGCCCTCATGGTCGATGGCATGTGCCGCCGCGGTCCGCAGCATGCGGGCGTCGGGATTGTCCTTCTCGGAGAACGGCCCGCTGCGCATGTTGAAGGTGATCATGGCGGTGCCAACCTGCGGGACCGGGTAGGTCTCATAGGTCTTGCCGTAGTCCTTGATGAAGGAGGGCGCGTCGGCGTAGGCGACGTTGTCGATCAGATCGAGCTCGCCGGCGCGCAGCGCGGTCAGCCGCACGCGGTCCTCCGTCTTGGGCCGGCCGCTCATGCCATCGAGAGAGGGCAGCGCGGTGCCCTCGGAGTCGGGCTCCCAGAAGTTCTCGAAGCGAACGAGCTCGCAGATGTCGAAGCGCTTCCACGACTTGAACTTGAACGGCCCGCATCCGGCCGGCGCGGTGTCGGCCTTGTCGACGGCGCCAGGCGCCAGCAGGTTCACCGGATAATAGACGAGGTTGGAATCGAAGGCCGCACTCGGCTCCCTCAGGTGGATCTGCACGACGAACTTGTCGTCCACCGTGACGCGCTCGACGTCGATCAGCGCCGAGCGATTGAAGGAGT